>NZ_BJWE01000020.1 GCF_007990205.1 Pediococcus parvulus
GTTTTTGCCCGCCCTCTGTCTATTAATCTTTAGTAATTATTCGTTTTACAGATTTAGCAATTGCTAACTCTTCATTAGTGGGAATCATCAAAACCTTGACGGTTGAGTCTTTGGCACTAATTACCCGTGGTCCGTTTCCATTATTGTTGCTATCTTCGTCGAGTTTAATACCTAATACAGCAAGTCGATCAATGATGTCTGTTCGTAAGGAGGCTTGATGCTCACCAATACCAGCGGTGAATGTGATGACATCCAAGCCACCTAGTTCGGTGAAATAGCCGCCAATATACTTCACAGCAGAGTTGATAAACATATCATACACTAATTTAGCTCGCTGGTTTGTAGGGGCATTAGACACAATGTCACGCATGTCAGCTGAAATGCCAGAAACGCCAAGTAAACCTGATTTTTCGTTGAGAATATCAATAATTTTGTTAGCATCTACATGTAATTCGTCCATCAGGAATGGGACAACGGCCGGATCAACGGAACCAGACCGGGTTCCCATTGGCAGGCCTTCAAGAGGTGTAAAGCCCATAGAAGTATCATAAGGTTTACCATTTTCACTTGCAGTTATGGATGCACCGCCACCAAGGTGTAAAGTGACAAGTTTGATGTCATGATAGTCTTTTTTAAGAAAGTTTGCTGTTTTGTGCAAAATATATTCATGGCTAATCCCATGTTCACCGTACTTACGAATTTGGTACTGTTTGGAATAATCGTAAGGGATAGCATACAAGGCGTTTTGCTCAGGCATGTCTAGATAGAATTTGCTATCAAAAACAGCAATTTCGGGCGTGGATTTTGGCAAAACCTTCATAAGGGTTTCGATACATTCCACTTGAACTGGATTGTGCAATGGTGCGTATTTATTTAAGGATTTTAACTCGCTTAAATTTTTTTCAGTGATTTGAGTAGGTTGTTTAAAAGTGGTGGCACCGGCAACTACACGATGACCCACAGCGGCAATTTCCGCCACATCCTGAATTAAATGCAGATGCTTCAGTTGATCAAAAAGTAATTCCACACCTTGCTGATAAGTTAAATTAGCAATTTGTTCGGTAAACTTTTCGCCGTTTCGAACAATGGTGAAGATTGCTTCAGGGGTTTTCATTCGTTCCATAACGCCCTTGTTAATGAGAGAAAGGTCATCAAGTCCGAAAAGCTGCCATTTTAGTGAAGAGCTACCGGCATTGAGAACTAATATTTTTTTCAAAATACGCACACTCCTATTTATATTTCATCTTAAAATTTGATCCAAATTGATTATTATAACTTCAGTAAAAAGTGTAGCACAGTTTCGAGTCTGATAAATAGAATTAATAGGAAAGAAAATAAATGAAAGGGCTTTTAGAAAAATAACTGGGTTTCGAAAGGTCTTACTTGGTATAATAAAAGTGTTGACTATTAAAATCAGTGGAGGGGGAATGCTAAATGGCAACTTTAAATGACGTCGCTAAACTTGCAAATGTCTCGAAAATGACCGTTTCGAGAGTTATTAATCATCCAGATAAAGTGACGGATGATTTAAAACAATTAGTTTATCAGGCAATGCGCGAAGTAGACTATCATCCAAATGTTGCGGCAAAAGCGCTGGTGAATAATAGTACTCGAATTATTAAATTTTGCGTCCTTGAAGATATTGATACAACAGAACCTTATTATATGAACTTAATGATTGGAATTGCCCGCTCGCTCGATGCGCAACAGTACTCGTTGCAATTAGTGACTAGACGAAATTTTGATATTGGTAATTGTGATGGGTACGTGATCACGGGAATGCGCAAAAAGGATTTTGATTGGATCGGCGAGTTGAAAAAGCCATTGGTTATTTTTGGCGAAAATCGATTTGGATTTGACTATGTGGATACAAACAATAAGGCCGGAACGTTTATGATCTCTAATTTGGCTTTAAAACGAGGTTATGAACGGCTGATTTTTATTGGCATGGACAGCCGAGAGTCATTTGAATATTCTCGTGAGGCTGGCTATTTACAACTTTTACAGGAAAATCAGATGGTTTCTGAAATTCACCGTTTTGATAATCATAGTCATCTTTCCCAACAGTTTGTGATTGATAACTGGGATAAATTCGAACCCAATACTTGTTTTATCTGTGCTTCAGATAGGCTTGCTTTGGGAGCAGAGCGGGGGATTGAAAGTTGTGGCGGCTTAATCCCCAAAGATTATGGGGTGACTGGTTTTGATGGCGTATTTTTAAATCAGGTCGCGTTTCCACAAATTACGACAGTCAAACAGGCTATAGTAGAAATGGGAATGGCCTGTGGTGACAAACTTTTAGATAAAATTGTGAATCACATTCAAACCTCAGGTTCTTTAATGTTTGAACCTAAAATTAGTGTGGGTGGCACCATTCGCGTCAATGTTAAATAATGTTACCGGTAACATGCACGATAAGCCTTGCAATTAGAGGGCTTATTTTTTATGCTTTCAATGAAAAGGTTTTCAAAGAGGGGCGGTTGCAATGGATGAGTGGTATCAAGAATCAGTAATTTATCAAATATATCCTAAGAGTTTCAAGGATTCTAATAATGATGGGGTTGGTGATTTACCTGGAATAACGGAGAAATTAGACTATGTCCAACAGTTAGGGGCAAATACAATTTGGTTAAATCCAATTTTTGTTTCGCCACAAATCGACAATGGGTATGATGTTTCTAATTATTTTGCGATTGATCCATTGCTTGGAAACATGGATGATTTTCAAACAATGGTTAAAGAAATTCACAAACGAAAAATGCATTTAATATTGGATTTGCCGATTAACGACACCTCGGATCAACATCCTTGGTTTCAAGATGCGGTCAAAAATAAAAATAGTATTTTTCGCGGATATTATATTTGGGCTGAAAATCAAGATAAACGGCCAAACAACTGGGGATCCTTTTTTGGTGGCAGTGTTTGGGAACCGGACCCAAATGGCGGTTCCGAATATTATTGCCACATTTTTGATAAACGAATGCCAGATCTGAATTGGAAAAATCCAGAAGTGCGCAAATCGATGGCTGATATTGCCAAGTTTTGGATTGATAAAGGAGTAGACGGGTTCCGATTAGATGCATTTATTCACATTGCCAAAGCTAATTTTGGACAAAATATTTTAAACCAAACAGAGGATTACCCGGTGGACTCCTCATTTTATGCCAATTTGCCAGAGGTAAAACTTTATTTAGAGAATTTCATCAAGCTTGTCAAAACGTACAAAAATGATGTTTTTTTCCTTGGTGAAGCTTCTTCAGCAGATGCCTATCAAGCTGCTGAGTATACGCGTCCTGATAATTTTGGTTGTGATATGGTGGTGACTTCTGACAACTATGGTGAGGAATATCCATTGAAAGATCCCAAAATTCCTATGTTTTTCCAACCGCGCCAATTGAGTCTCAAACGACTAAAAGAAACTTTTTCAATTTGGGAAGCCGTTTTAGAAAATATTAGTTTACCAGCTTTAACTTGGGGAAATCATGACATTAGCCGAGTTTTAGATCGATTGCATATTGACCCTAAAGATTCTGACTTGCCGAAAGCTTTGGCAGTATGTATGTATTTGCAGCGGGGAATCCCCATTATCTATTACGGTGAAGAAATTGGGATGCGTAATCTGAAGTATAAAAAGCTCCGTGATTTCCGTGATCAACGGGCCCTAGATTTAATTCAGTTTATGCAAAATCAAGGATATAAGGATGAAAAGATTCTTGAGCTCCTCAATCAACAGGATGAAATGACAGCACGGGGTCCGTTTCAATGGAATGCAGGTAAGTACGTTGGCTTTTCAAATCATCATCCTTGGAACTGGGCAGATCATAATGAAGCTGCAGCAGATACGGCTGTAGAAAATGATGACGGCTTGTTTGCTTTCTATCGAGCAGTTTTAAAAGTTAAGGCACAACCGTTGTTTTCACAAGGAAGTTATCTGTTACTTGAAACAAATTCTAAAATTTATGCGTTTGAACGTGAATTGAACGGTAAAAAAGCATTTGTGATTGTGAATTTTGCTGACAAGGTGCTCAAATATCATGTGCCAACTTTGAAGGTCGTTCATACGCTGTTATCCAATAAGGCTAGTTCACTCGTTGATAATGTGGTGACAATGGAACCAGCTGGAAGTATTGTGATTGAAGAAAAATAAGGGAGATAAAAAAGATGGCAGATGATACAAGTACGGATTTACGGAAGTTACAAATTTATAGTGTGTTTGTGAGAAATCACACGAAGGAAGGAACCTTGAAGGCGTTAGAGCCAGATTTGCCCAGAATCAAGGCGCTGGGGACTGATTTTATTTGGCTGCTACCCATAAATCCAGTAGGTAAAGTGGACCGAAAAGGCAAGTTAGGATCACCTTATTCAATTAAGGATTATCGCAAAATTGATCCCGCCCAAGGAACTTGGGCCGATTTTGTTCATTTGGCAGATAAGATTCATGGATTGGGAATGAAGTTAATGATTGATATTGTGTATAATCACACTTCGCGAGATTCAGTATTGTTAAAAGCGCATCCAGAATATTTCTTGCATGATAAACAGGGAAAACTGTTTAATAAAAATCCAGAATGGTCTGACGTTGCAGAGTTGGACTATACAAATCACGGGTTGTGGGATTACCAAATTGAAACTTTAAAAGAGTATGCGAAAGTTGTTGATGGATTTCGTTGTGACGTTGCTCCCCAAGTCCCGTTGCCATTTTGGTTAGCGGCTCGTAAAGAGGTTGCACAGGTTAAACCAGATATGGTTTGGCTTGCTGAATCGACGGGTGGCGACTACATCCGAGAGATTCGGAGTAAAGGATATTGGATTTCGTCAGATGGTGAGATTTATCGTGCATTTGACCTCGCATACGATTATGACATTGATCAGGATTGGCATGACTATGTATACGGAAAGTCTTCACTGGCTGATTATGTGAAGGTGTTGAATCGGCAAGACCTTACATTTCCCGCAAATTATATTAAAATGCGATATTTAGAAAATCATGACCATGAACGAGCTCATGAGCTTTTTCCCAATTTGAATGATTTGATCAATTGGACGGCATTTTCTGAGTTTCAGAAGGGAGCCACTTTAGTGTATGCCGGACAAGAAGTCGGTATTTCACATACACCAACATTGTTTGATTCAGATAAACTAGATTGGAAAAGTTCCATAGACTTATCACCTGTGATAAAGCGTATGCATGAGCTAAGTCAAGATACAATTCAAGTTAAGGGGAGTTATCACTTAGTAGATTCTGGGAATGATATTGTAAAAGTTGTCTTTGAGACTCACAAAAAGCAGAGACTGGGACTATTTAGTTTAAGAAGTAACAGTGGTCGCGTTAAAACAACCCTTGAAGATGGATACTATGCTAATCTATTTGATGGATCAACAGTAATTGTGAGAAATGGTGTTATTCGAGTTACAGGAGATCCGATGGTTATCGAAACAGGCGAAATAATAAGAAAATAGCCAATTTTATGTGTTAGTTCCTGAATTATTAGAAAAAAGCTGTTACCGTTAACAGCTGGAAAACGCTTGCATAACATTAATTGAGCTGCGTACAATATGTGTTGTAAGAACAAGTTAAAAAATTTTACAGGGAGGTTCTTATCATGAGTCATAAGTTTTGGAAACATCTCGCGACGGTTACGATGGTAGCCGGTGCAGCACTAACATTAGCTGCTTGTGGAAGTAGTTCCGCAAAAAAGAATGTTAAGATCACAATTTTACAAGGAAAGGTTGAAAATAATAAGCAGTTCAAACAAATTGCTGCTCAATATGAAAAATCTCATCCTAATGTAAAAATTGAGGTTACCTCAATTGGTGGTGGTACTCAATATGATCCCGTTTTGAAAACTCGTATTTCATCTGGTAATGCACCAACCATCTTTAGTTTAGCTGGTCCTGCAGATGTTAAGCAATTTAAGTCACATGAAGCTGACTTATCGAATACGAAGGCTGCAAAGGCTGCACAACCAGGAACTTTGGATGCTGTAAAGACAGATGGCAAAACAGTTGGTTTACCATTTAACGTTGAAGGATATGGATTTGTTTATAATAAGAAAGTCTTTAGAGAAGCAGGAATTGATGCAACCAGTTTAACAACTTATGCAAAATTACAAGCGGCTGTTAAGAAAATTGATTCTATGAAAACAAAATTAGGTATCAAAGGTGTCTTTGCTTTACCAGGTAAAGAAGCTTGGATCATGTCAGATCATTTAGCTAACTTATACATCGGTCAAGATTTCAAAGGAAATGCTTTGAAATTATATAATTCAAAGACAATGCCATTTACGAAGAATGCCGATATGAAACAAATGCTTGATTTGCAGAGTACATACTCTATCAAACCAGTAATGCAAATGGATTATTCAGCACAAGTTAACCAGTACTTCTCACAAGGTAAGACAGCTATGATTCAACAAGGTGACTGGATTTATCCAACAGTTGAACAAATTGATAAGAAATTTGCTAAAAACAATGTTGGTATGATTCCAATTCCTGTTAAGGGTGAAGAAGGCAAGTTACCAGTTGGAACATCACTATACTGGGCTGTTAATAAGCAAAAATCATCTGCTGAACAAACGGCAGCAAAGAACTTCTTGGATTGGTTGTATACTTCTAAAGCAGGTAAGAAAGATGTTGTAAACACTTTGCATTTCGTACCAGCTTATAAAGGTTACAGTAATTTCAAGATGGAAGATGCTTTAACACAAACAGTGTTCAAGTACTCAAATGAAAACAAGACCATTGGCTGGGCATTCCCTGGATACACAGGTACTCCATGGGATCCAAATGTTGCACAACCAAACTTACAGAAGTATCTCTCAGGTAAACAAGGCTGGGCTGCAACTGTAAAGAACATGAAAGATGGTTGGAAGAAACAACAGGCAAGTTCGAACTAATAAATAAAAGAGGGTAATGTAACATGAAAAATCGTAGTCTTTCATTTTGGCTGTTTTTAACGCCAACCCTCGTTGCGTTAGCCTTGGTTGTCTTTATTCCGATGCTAGAAGGACTGTTTTATTCCTTTACTGATTGGGATGGATTGTCATTTACCAAAATGGTGGGATTTCAAAATTACATTACGTTGCTTCACGATAAGGCGTTTGTTAACGCCTTTTGGTTTACAGTTGCGTTTGTAATCGTTACCGTCATTGCACTTAACGTAATCGGGTTAGGCTTAGCACTTTTGGTTACACAGAAGTTTAAGGGAAGTAACTTTTTGAGAACTGTGTTCTTTATGCCAAATATGATCGGTGGATTAATTTTAGGATTTATCTGGCAGTTCATTTTCACGCAGGGGTTCAGTGCTTTGGGAAGCGCGCTTCATGCCGGTTGGCTGGAAAACTGGTTAACAACCGAGAACACTGGATTTTGGGGATTAGTTATTGTGACAGTTTGGCAAATGAGTGGTTATATTATGATCATCTATATTGCTTATTTACAGAATATTTCTCAAGAGATTATTGAAGCGGCTGAGATTGACGGTGCTTCCGCTTGGCAAAGATTTACCAAAATCACTTTTCCAATGATTGCACCTGCATTTACAGTTTGCATGTTCTTGACACTTTCGAATGGTTTTAAGATTTATGATCAAAACCTTTCATTAACTGGTGGGGGACCATACAACTCGACTCAAATGTTAGCAATGGATATTGTTAATACAGCTTATAATGCCAGCAACTTTTCGTTAGCTGAAGCAAAAGCAATTGTGTTCTTTATCATCGTTGCGGCAATTTCGTTAATTCAAGTCTTCTATAATCGTAAGCGGGAGGTGGATTTGTAATGAGTAAGAAAAGCACACATTTGATTGCTGTTTTAGGAGCTTTAGTCGGACTATTATGGTTGTTTCCATTTTACATGATTGTTACGAACTCTTTTAAAACACCAAAAGGAATCTTTGCTTCAGTTTTAGCATTACCACATCCATCTACTGGAAGAAATTATGTAAATTCTTTTAAAGCTTTACATTTTATTGGTTCATTGACGAATTCACTAATCATTACGGTTTGCGGTGTATTGTTAATTATTCTTTGTTCATCAATGGCAGCATATGCTTTACAGCGTAACCATAGTAAATTGAGTGGTGCATTACTATTACTATTTATTTCATCAATGTTGATTCCATTTCAATCAGTTATGATTCCGCTGACTGCCAACTTTGGTAGCGTACACGCATTGAATATGTGGGGACTCATGTTCATGTATTTAGGGTTTGATTGCAGTTTGTCAATTTTCCTTTATCAAGGAACCCTTTCAAGTATTCCATTTGCAATGGATGAGGCTGCTGAGATGGAAGGTGCCAGCAGATGGCAAATCTTTTATAAAGTGATTTTTCCAATGTTGAGTCCGATGACTGTGACGGTTGCAATTTTGAATATTATTGCGATCTGGAACGATTATCTATTACCTTCATTAGTATTACCACAGGCACAGTACACAATCCCGTTGCAGATGTTTAATTTCTTCGGAGAATATACAAAACAATGGCATTTGGCGCTTGCCGGAATCACTCTTTCAATTATTCCTGTAATTCTCTTCTATCTCGCAGCACAGAAATGGATTATTAAAGGAGTTACTGATGGTGCGGTTAAATAAGTAAGGAGTTGGGATAAGGATGATTAACCTAAAAACTAAAGGTGGTCAAAAGTTACTGACAGCGGGCAACTGGGCCTGGTCAATTTTTACCATTAACTTTGCTTGGTTTTTAATTAATTTTTCCGTTATTCTGACGGCAATCATATTGGGAAGTATTAATTTAAGCGTAAATTTCGTTATGATTAATTTGATTTTGACGTTTATGTTGGCGATTTTTACCATCCCAAGTTTAATGGCAAGCTTTAAAACAGTTCAAGATTGGCAAATTAATGGGAATGCTTCTTATTTCAAAAAGCAATTTGCAAATTGGATTCAGATGCTGAAAAATTTCAAACTCAATGTAGGATTTGCATTTATGTTTGGTGTGTTGATTCTATTAAATAAGACATTTTTCGGATTTGTATTTCCACATATGTTTGTTTTAACAACGACAGTGATCGTAATCGCGTTGTTGATTACAGAAAGTTTCCAAATTGGAACGAATTCTGACGAAAGCTTTATAGAACTTTGTCTGGATCATCCTGTTAAAATCTTGGGTGCAACAGCGATTTTCATAGCATTATTAATATTAAATTTAGTTTTACAATTAGCATTTTTGATTGTAATTTGCAGTATTTCTCTTTCGGTGTATTTCACTTATCGATTATTTGGCGGAAGAGTGGAAAAGAATGATTGACTTTGGGATGTGAAGTTACCACATCTAGATTGGTTCATAGGATTACCTATGATTACTGAAAGTCAAAAAATTAAAATGAGGGGCGTTTCAGAATGGTACAAATTAATTTAGATCACATTTATAAACGCTATCAAGGCAATACTGACTATTCAGCTAGCGACATTAATTTAGCTATAAACGAAGGTGAATTTATAGTCTTCGTTGGGCCTTCCGGGTGTGGTAAATCAACCACATTACGTATGATAGCAGGTTTGGAAGATATTACTAAAGGCGATTTTAAGATGGACGGCAAAGTCATGAATAAAGTCGCACCGAAGGATCGAGACATTGCCATGGTTTTCCAAAACTACGCGCTTTATCCACATATGTCAGTCTTTGAAAACATGGCCTTTGGGTTAAATATTCGTAAGAATGATAAAGCCGATACCAAGAAACGGGTTGAAGATGCGGCAAAGATTCTCGGCTTAACAGAGTATCTTAAAAGAAAGCCAGCTGCTCTTTCAGGAGGACAACGTCAGCGTGTCGCTTTAGGGCGTGCGATTGTTCGAGATGCCAAACTGTTTTTGCTTGACGAACCTCTTTCAAACTTGGATGCTAAACTCCGAGTCCAAATGAGAACAGAGATTGCTCAGTTACATCAACGACTCGGAAGAAACTTTATTTATGTAACTCATGATCAAGTTGAAGCGATGACGATGGCAGACCGAATTGTTATTATGAATGAGGGCCGTATTCAACAAGTTGGGACACCTGCGCAATTGTATAACGAACCAATCAATAAATTTGTTGCCGGGTTTATGGGTTCGCCAGCGATGAACTTTTTCAAGGTCAAAATTGAAGATGGATTTGCAGTTGGTGAGGACGGCCTTAAAGTTGCCATTCCTGAGGGTCAACTCAAGGTATTGCAAAGTAAAGGGTATGTTGGTAAGAACTTAACGCTGGGGATTCGTCCAGAGGATATCCATGTAGAAGAGGTTGCTTTGCAAACATTCCCAGATGCAATTATCAATGCAACTGTTGAAGTTTCAGAGTTGATGGGTTCCGAATCCATGCTGTATTCACGTACAGGGACAACTGATTTCATTGCCAAAGTAAATTCGCGGGATTACCACGAGCCGGGTGATACTTTAAAAATGGCATTTGAAATGTCAAAAGCTCATTATTTTGATGATGAAACTGAAGAAACGATCATTTAGGTTGAATTATAAAAAGGGATTGGGCGTAAGTCTTGCCTGATTCCTTTTTTTATAGAGGAGGAGATTAAATCATGCTACGAACTTTTGAAATCGATCCGTGGAAAATTGTGACTCATAAGCTAGACAAAGAAAACAAACGACTTCAGGAGTCCATGACCAGCATTGGTAATGGCTATATGGGCATGCGTGGGATGTTTGAAGAAGACTATTCTGCAGATACCTATTCTGGAATATATATTGGGGGCGTCTGGTTCCCAGATAAAACTGTTGTTGGCTGGTGGAAAAATGGCTACCCCAAGTACTTTGGCAAAGTGATTAATGCAGTTAATTTCGATAAGGTCAATGTTTGGTTAAACGAAGAAAAAATGGATTTAGCTAAAACGCCAATTAAAGATTTTGAATTATCATTAAATATGAAAAACGGCATCTTAACCCGTAAATTTACAGTGGTCGAAAAAGGTGCTGAGGTACGGTTTACTATTCGACGCTTTGTAAGCGTTGCCGAAAAAGAATTGTTTGATGTAGATTATCAAATTGAGAATTTAGGCGATCAATCGGTTTCGGTAAAAATAGTTTCCGAAATTAATGCGGATGTTTTTAATGAAGATTCTAATTACGATGAAAAATTTTGGAATGTGAAGACCAAAGATCAAACTCCGGATAGTGGTTATTTGATTGCAGAAACCAAACCCAATAATTATGGTACGCCACAATTTACGGTTGGTATGGAGATGACACACAAGTCTGAACTTAAGGCGATTGAAGAAGCTGTTGATGATCAAAAGGTGGCCAATACGTTCAGTGGATCACTTGATGCTCAGCAAACGACGAATTTCGAAAAACGTGTGATCGTGGTTACCTCCCGCGACTATGACGATGATGCGACTCTTAAAGCTGCAATGCAGAACTTAAGTCAAAAACTGGGCGCAAGTAATCATCAAAAACTGGTCGATGATCAAACGAACGGTTGGGCACAACGTTGGGAAAAAGCTGATGTTCAAGTTTCTGGTGACGATGCGGCCCAACAAGGCATCCGATTTAATCTTTTTCAACTGTTTTCAACTTTCTATGGGGAAGACAAACGGTTAAATATTGGACCAAAAGGGTTCACTGGTGAGAAATATGGGGGTGCTACCTATTGGGATACAGAAGGCTTTGCGATTCCACTGTATCTATCGTTAGCGGATAAAAAGGTTTCAGAAAATCTATTGGAGTATCGTCACAACCAATTGGCAGGCGCGTTTCATAATGCTCGTGAACAGGGGCTCAAAGGTGCTTTGTATCCAATGGTGACCTTCAATGGTATTGAAAATCACAACGAATGGGAAATTACATTTGAAGAAATTCATCGAAACGGCACGATTGCTTATGCAATTTACAATTATACCCGCTATACCGGTGATGAGACCTATCTGAAGACAAAGGGGATTGATGTATTAACTGCCATCTCTCGTTTTTGGGCAGATCGCGTGCACTGGTCTAAACGTAAGGGCGTCTACATGATCCACGGGGTCACCGGCCCAAACGAATACGAAAATAACGTAAATAATAACTGGTACACCAATATGTTGGCGCAATGGACATTAAAATATACACTCGAAAGTTTAAAAAAGGTAAGTTCAGAGAAGTTAAACGAGCTAGATGTGAGCGCAGAAGAGAAACATCACTGGCAAGAAATTATTGATAAGATGTATTTACCAGAAGATAAGCAACTTGGTATTTTCGTTCAAAACGACTGCTTCTTAGATAAGGACTTGAAACCTGTAACTTCAATTCCAAAGGATCAGTTGCCAATTAATCAACATTGGTCATGGGATAAAATTTTACGATCTCCGTACATTAAACAAGCCGATGTTTTGCAGGGAATTTGGTACTTCATTGACCGATTCCCAGAAGATGTCAAAAAACGTAATTTTGATTTTTACGAGCCACTGACGGTTCATGAATCCAGTCTCTCTGCTTCAGTGCATGCTATTTTAGCGGCAGATTTACACTATGAAGATAAGGCCGTTGAAATGTATGAGCGGACTGCACGACTAGATTTGGATAACTATAATAACGATACAGTCGATGGGCTACATATTACGTCGATGACCGGAAGTTGGTTAGCAATTGTCCAGGGATTTGCAGGAATGCGAGTCACGAATAATAAATTATCGTTCAAACCGTTTGTACCAAAGAAATGGACTTCGTATCAATTCCGCATTAATTTCCGCGGACGTTTAATTAAGGTTCAGGTTGATAAAGATGGGACGCAAATTAGTTTATTAAAAGGCGATCCACTAACTGTTGAACTAAATCAACAACCCTTAAAACTTAAAGGAGGCGACTAACGTGCAAGGTGTTTTATTTGATCTTGATGGTGTCATTACTGATACTGCAAAGTTTCATTTTAAAGCTTGGAGTAGGTTGGCTCAAGAAAAGTTAGCCGTCACGTTACCTGCTAGTTTTGAAAGTGATTTGAAAGGGATTAGTCGGATTGATTCTATGAATCGAATTTTAAAGTTCGCGGGGCTTGAAACAAAATATTCTGCTGAAGAAGTCAACACGATGGCTCAGTTCAAAAATGAGTTGTACTTAAATGAAATCAGTAAATTGACACAAAAGGATATTTTGCCTGGAATTGAGAATTTGCTGGATCAGTTGGCTGCAAATAAGATTAAACTCTCTGTGGCTTCAGCAAGTAAGAATGCACCGTTTATCTTGGAAAAACTGGGATTAAAGGATCAGTTTGATGCGATTGCGGATCCTGCCAAAGTGGCACATGGGAAACCGGCGCCTGATATCTTCCTTGAAGCTGCTAGAAAGATCGCCGTTGAACCAAGTCAATGTGTAGGTATTGAAGACGCAAAAGCCGGCGTTGAGGCTATTAAAGCTGCAGGAGCCATTGCCGTGGGTGTTGGTAGTTCTACTGATTTAAACGAAGCTGATACCGTGGTTGCCAATACTGGTGAGTTGACCTATTCAATTTTAGAACAAGCCTTTGGTAAAAAATAATTTGGTATTAAAAAATCCGTTAACTTTTAACGGATTTTTTTTTGGTTAATTAAATGTATAGGAATTTTGATAAATTAACGGATTTCCGGGTGTGATGATAATGTTTCCAAAGCCTGAATGATTAGGGGCATCTGGCAACATTTGCGGTTCAATGGCAAGACCCAGTTGAGAAGTCATATGACGTGTGCCATCAACCAAGAAATCTCCTTCAAACCCTGTAGTGGAAAATAATACAAACGAATTAGAGTTGGTGTGGATCGCTAGTTTTCTTCCGGACGATGGATCCTGCAAGATTAGTTGTGGGTCTGTGGATGTTTGTGTGTTAATTTTGAAGGGCGTATCTAGCCCGTTAGGTAGTTTTGCCAGAGCGTCACCTAAATTTGTGGGTTGGCGAAAATCAAATGGCGTTTTAGCTACCGATAATAAGTTACCTGTTGGCATATTGGAAGCATCTGTTTCAGCGATCGTATCTGCGTTGATCTGCAACTCATGATCATTAATGATTTTTTGCACATTTCCAGATAAGTTGAAGTAAATGTGAGTAGTTGGGTTAAACAAAGTTGGTTCAGACGTATTGCCAAAGTAAGTGACCGTAAATTTATTATTTTGGTCAAGGACAAACATTGCCGAAATTGAAAGCCGTCCCGGATAACCGTTTTCCCCTGCAATACTAATGTATTGTAGAACGACGCCAATTTGATTGTTCGTTTTAATTAGCTTAATTAAGTTCCAATGTGAATAGCTTATGGACGGATGATCGCCACCATGAATATGGTTCGGACCACTGTTTTGATCAAGAGCGTGACCGTTCCATTGTGCACCGCTTAAGCGTCCCGCGACCCGAGCCACAGTGGCACCGAAAAAGTCATGATGCTGGGCATAATCATGGGAATGCATAAAACCCAACGTGATATTGGCGACGTTGCCATCTTTATCGGGGGTATTAATTGCCACGACAGTTGCACCAAAATCACTAATAATGACCGAAACATTCTGGTCGTTGGTTAAAGTGAACCATGTTGATTGATTGTGAATTTGTTTAGAAATATCCATATTGAATCCTCCATTCGATTACTTAAGTTAAGCATACCGCAAACGTTTTCAATAAGAAAGAATGGCGACAATTATATTTGAAGTTAAGGAAACTAACTTTAAGTTGCGTTTACGAAAGGTAACGCCTAAACTAATAGCATATTGGAAACACAGCGGGGGTAATCTAATGAAAATAGACTGGCAACAACTTTTCTTTAACATACTAAAATTTATTGGAATGTTCTTTGTATATCAAATTGGAACAATTCCCTTACAGATGGCCTATTTAATGCCAACCAACCAGGCCTTTGTCTTGGTTGCGTTTGTCATGTACCTGATTACAACTGGATTTATGTTAGTCTTGTTTATTCAAATGTATAGGACGCAGTTGCGCAAGCACAATTTGGCTCATTTTGGGCGAACAAAACCGACGAAACGAATTGTTATTTTTATGATCATGATTGTGATTCTTTGGATCTTATTTTTAGCAATGCAGATTTGGATGAATCAGGCGAAATTATTGCCAACTTCACAAAATCAACAGACGGTTATTGCATTTGCAAAAGCCATTCCTTGGTGGATGGGCTTGGACGCCGTTGTCTTTGCTCCGATTATTGAAGAAATTTTATTTCGGGGATTCTTTTTTAATTGGTTTTTTAATTCAAATGACAAAAGAATGCAGCTTATTGGCGTATTTTTAAGTGGAGCCATTTTTGGAGCCGTCCATGATGTGAGTTCTTTGTTGGGTTGGCTAGTCTATGCTCTCATGGGGTGGTTGCTGGCACTCACTTATGCGTATACAAAAGATATTCGCTACAATATTGGACTGCATGTTTTCAATAATCTGATTTCGCTAATTTAGCGATTAAACTAGATATGATAATCGGGATAATTGAAACTGATTCCGTGACAAGGCATAATGAAGATATAAGATATTTTAGATTTTTGGATGGGAGTTTTGTTTATGGAAAAACATTGGTGGCAAGAAGCAGTTGTCTATCAGGTTTATCCGCGGAGTTTTCAAGACACGAATAATGATGGTATCGGGGATTTAAATGGTGTCATTGAACATTTAGATTACATTAAAAAACTTGGTGCAGATGTCATTTGGTTAAATCCAATTTATAAATCACCTAACGATGATAATGGTTATGACATTGCGGACTATAAAAAAATTATGTCAGAGTTTGGTAACATGGCGGACTTTGATCGTCTGTTAGAACAAGCTCACAAGAAAAAATTGAAGATAATGATGGATTTAGTTGTTAATCATACTTCGGATGAGCATCATTGGTTTGCGGAAAGTCGTAAAGATCGCTTGAATGATTATCGCGATTATTATATTTGGCGTGATCCCAAAAATGATCAGGAACCAAATAACTGGCAAAGTGCATTTGGTGGTTCAGCTTGGCAGTTTGATGAAAAAACAGGTCAATATTATTTACATCTGTTTTCAAAAAAACAACCAGATCTTAACTGGGATAATGTTAATGTACGGCATTCTGTGTTTGATATTATGCGCTTTTGGTTAGATAAAGGCGTGGATGGATTCCGAATGGATGTCATTAATTTGATTTCTAAACCTGAGGGTCTACCTGATGTTAAAGTTGATGGTCAAGCCAATTTGGCTGCCAATGGACCGCACGTTCACGATTATTTGAAAGAAATGAATCAAGAGGTTTTGTCATACTACGACGTGATGACTGTGGGTGAAACGCCAAATGCCTCTACACGAGATGCAATTCGATATACAGGGTTCGATAGCCATGAGCTAGAAATGGTTTTTCAGTTTGAACATATGGGCCTTGATGGCAATGAGAATCCGTTGATCGGCAAATGGAGTACTAATCGGGTAAAGTTGACCGACCTAAAGCAAGTGATGTCTAAGTGGCAAACAGATCTAAATGGTAAGGCATGGAATGCTTTGTACTGGAATAATCATGATCAGCCACGAGCAGTTTCACGTTTTGGCAATGATCAAGAGAAATTTCGCGTTGTCTCGGCTAAGATGCTTGGAGCAACCTTGCATTTTATGCAGGGCACACCCTATATTTATCAAGGCGAAGAGTTAGGAATGACCAATGCTAATTTCAAATTGTTAGAACAGTATAAGGATATTGAGAGTTTAAATGCCTATCACGAACTGGTCGATCAAAAAAAGTTGGTGACTTCCCACCAGATGTTACAATATTTGAAACACTCGTCACGAGATAATGCACGTACACCAATGCAATGGAATACTTCGAAGAATGCTGGGTTCAGTAAAGCAACCCCATGGCTTGCGGTTAATCCTAATTATGATGAAATTAATGCCAAACAAGCAGTTGACGATGAGAATTCAGTTTTTAATTTCTATCGGCGAATGAATCAACTGCGTAAACAGTATGATGTAATTGTTTATGGGGATTATCAGTTGTTAGATCCAGATGATGACCAAATTTGGGCATATACCCGTCATTTAGACACACAAGATCTATTAGTTATTAGTAATTTCACAGAAAGAACCGTACAGCGGTGGTATGATTTGAGCCAGCAAAGTAATAAATTGAAGCTTTTGGGGAATTATGCTGACGATCAAAACGAGACCTTACGCCCTTATGAGTGCAAAGTGTACTTGATTCAGTAAGTGATTAAAACTTGTAATATGCATTTATGATGAATAGTTGTATAATGGATTTTATGAACAAAAATCGCTGAATAATCAGTGTGGGAGGTTTAGTATGCTTTACCAATATCCAACATTAGCCAAAATCAATGAAACAGGAAACGCAATTCGGGTTAACGAAAATAGTGTCATTCAAAGTTTGCCAAATATGTCAGGGGTCGATTATTTTGTCAAAAGTAAGGATCAACATGACTATTATGTTTTTATTGATCGCGGTGAGCAGGGTGGAGCAGTTATTCATACCGATAATTACAGCGATTTAGGCTTTTTCTTAATCGAAACACCATTGTCTGATTTTGATCTAGACATTAATCCAGAAACAAGTTTAGTGGAAATGTACGATGGAGCTGGTGTTGTCACGGATTTTACGGATGCGGTTGAAAAAGATGAAATCAAAAAAATGCTTGATGAATACCAAAATGCTTCGGATGAAGAATTAGAAGCAAGTGATGTCTATAAAGAGCTAGATAAATATGTGAGTCGTTATCTGGAACTTGACGAAACGACGGAAAAACATGTCAATTTGGCTATAATTCGAATTGCAATCTTGAGTATTAGTCAACAAAGTGCAACGGAGCAGTAAAGTAAAGAGAGTAGAAAAAAGGACGGTTAGATTCTGAGCATAGCCTAGACTAACGAATGATCCATACTTTGGATCGTTCATTAGGCGTAGCTAAGCGAAAAAATCTAACTGCCTTTTTTACATTTTAGAAATAATATTCGGCCTCTTCTTATTTATTACCACCAAATAAAAATTAATAAATTTTCAATTAAAATCTGTTTTAAGGTTTTTCGTATTTTATGGCCGTCAGGGGTGAAATTGTTAAGAACATAGCTAGCCTTATGGTCGTTATTCTTGAAATAAAAAACAATTTTTTTTCTGAGGGCGTATCGGTGGTTTGCCAGTAAAACGGTAATGCACCAATAGAAGGCAGTACGTCTAAAAAAGTAAATTTATGTGGAAATCTTTTTTTAAGAAATTTTGAATTGCATGGGCGTTATAGTTGGTTGCCCGCTGGAAGCCAAATTTGCCTTCTTGAATGTGGGAAATGTGTTCCCACTGATTTTGAACATCTACAGGGAGGGCAGCAAGCGTATCGGTCCATGATCCGGTTTTCGGATCTTGTTTAAGGATAAGATTCTCGTGGGGATTTAATTCATAGGCATAGCTGATTTGTAAAAGACGGCTATTTTTCTGAACCTGCCGGAATAAGTTTCGAATTCCGACTTCCCGAATGATTTTTTCTATGACTTCATAAATGGTGGCTAGTTCCCAGACTGTTAAACACCAATATACAATTGAACCAGGGGTGAAAGAAAAAGGAATTAAAAGCATGGGGATAATCTGATACAGCCAAACGTGGAACAACGGCATAATCGACATATGGATACTTAACGCAAAGAGACCGAACGATAAAACGCCGGCAAAATAGGTTATTAAACCAAGCTAAGTGATTATTCGAGGAATCAATGCGTAGTTTACAAATAGGGCATGTTTGAAAATCTTAAAATTTTTAAAGTTAGTTTGAAAGCTTTGCAGCAGTTCTGGTACTGTATTGGGATTCTTCATGCAGGTGTTCCTCCGTAAAATGGATAGGTTAAGGTTGATAACATTTTCTAGTACATCACTAAACATATTTTGTACACAAGTTTACCATACATATGTTAAAACCAATAGTTTGATTAAAAAAGTGATTAAGACGAAATTATGAGCTTTTGAAGCTAAGCCATTTCATACTTAATCACTTTTTAGTTTATTGAGAACCCGTATTAATTGGATTGGGAAGGATCGTCCTGTGGTTTACTTTCAAAATCAGGGATGAGATGCTCATCGTCTAAATGGAGAAGAAGATTGTAAAGTGCACCATACAAACTTGCATCGTTCTTAAAATAGGCCGAATAGATTTCTGGAACAGACAAAGTTTTGCGCAGTAACGTATTGTCATCTCTAAGTAATTGTAATTGATGTTTTATTTCCGGCACGAGGATACTTTCTGCACTGATACCACCGCCAATGACATATCTGCTTAAATCAAGGACAGCTTGAGTATTGATAATCATATAGGCAATTCTGCGGCAGTACTGGTCGAAAATTTTTCGTGCGGCGGGTTCGCCATTTTCAATTGCTTTGAAAACACGCATCCCATCGTTATGATCAGTAAAGTCCAATACAGTTGCAATATTATTAATCATTCTTACTGCTGAACCTGCATTAAACATTAAATTATCAGCATCATCTGCTGCACCGTTAATTTGCGAGAGCATAAAACTTAGGTCACCACCCTGAGCATTAGATCCATACCAAAGGTGACCATTTAGAATGATGCCACCGTCCACAGTGGTTCCCAAGATAATTGCGGCACCATTTTTGATTTCTTTTAAATTACCTAGCCAGAGTTCTGCTAGGGCGGCTGCTTTACCACTGTTTTCCATGGTCACCGGCAAGTCATACCGGCGATTAATAATTTTACTTAAACTAAGGCCGTGTAACATTGGGAGGGCGCCGCCGTGATAAATAATTTGTTCTTTTTGATCAATACGGCCAGGTACACTAAAAGCGATCCCCCTGATATGTGGAAGGACTTCGTTAATTACGCCATATAATTTTTTTAAAAAACTATCCACACTATCGCGCGGTGTACTAAACTGGGACTTAACTTTTAAATTACCACTATGATCAATTAGCGCATATTTCGTATATGTTGCGCCAATATCGATAGTTAGGTAATCTTTTCCCGGATTGTAATTCATTACGTTTTTCCCTTCCTTAACTCAATAAAGCTATTATAGCGCAATTGACAGCGATATCACAATTCGAGTTTTGAGAGTGTGATTTTCTAATAGATGAACCCAATAATTTGTTACAGAAGTGACCAATTTTTTTATAATGTAAATTTTGTCAGGAAAAATACTTCCTAATTCCATGGATTTGATTTGCTATTCTGACGTAAGTCTTTATACTAAAAGGTATCCAAACAACGAGGAGAAATGTATGAAAACAGCAATTGTAACGGATAGTTCTGCCTACCTTTCTGACCAACAAGTTCGTGAAAATGACATCATTGTGGTACCAATCACGGTTATTTTTGGGCAAGAAACTTTTTTGGAGAATATTGATATTGATGATCAGTTGTTCCATGAAAAGCTCCAGACTTCCGGTTTGATGCCCTCCACAACTCAAATCACGTTAGGACAAATGCAAGAAGTTTTCGATAAATTGATTGCCGAAAATTACGATGAGGTGATTTGTATCCATCTATCTAGTGGCATTACAAGTTTCATCGAAAACCTAACGGAATATGCAAAAGGTATTACGGAAATTAATGTCCTCCCGTTTGATTCGCGTATGACTAGTCAAGGCGAAGCTAACATGGTCTTGTTGGCTGCCAAATTACGTCGAGAGGGGAAAACTGGTACGGAAATTATTCCTTATTTGAAACACCTTCGTGAGACAACTAAGGTTGATTTTATGGTGGATAATTTAAGCTTTTTGATGCGTTCAGGACGGATCACCAACCGCTCGGCCATTATGGGAAACTTGTTAAGAATTAAGCCAATTTTAGATATGGATGAAAAGGGACGTATTGTGATTCAAAGTAAGGAACGCACACGGAAACGTGCACTTCAAAAAGTTTTGGATAATCTACATTCTGATTTGGACCGTGGTGAAGATGAGTATCGTGTTTCCATTATTTACGGAGTAGACCATGATTTAAGTGCCAAATGGGAAGAGACCATTCAACAAGAGTTTCCAGCAGCTAAGTTTGAGAGTAATCAATTGGGGCCCGTAATTATGTCCCACACCGGTGAAGAAATCGTTGGTGTCATCTGGGGTAAAGATTGGGAAAAAATTAAGATTGACGAATAAAGTAGAACTTTGGCTCCTATTTCTACACATTTTAAAATAGTTTATTGAAGTTAAGGCTACTTTTTTGATTTAAACTTGAGAAACTTCTAGAAAAATGGTATATTGTTAAAATTAAATTAAAAAATGAGAAAGAAGTGTTAGTTACATGAAACCAGTTATTGCAATTACTGCAGATGTGAGGGTGGCTGATTCAGAAGTTATTAACGAACGCCGGGCTGACTTTGCTCCTCGTGGTGCAGTAGACGCAGTTTTAGCAGCGGGTGGCCTCCCGATCGTTTTACCTTATACTGCTCCTGAGTTATCGGAAGAACTTGTGAACACGTTTGATGGTTTGTTAATTCCGGGTGGTCCAGATGTGGATCCTACCTTCTTTGGTGAAGAGCCGATTCCTGAAATTGGTCGAACTTATTATAAGCGTGATGCATTTGAAATTGCACTTGTCAAAGCAACAATGGCTGCCAAAAAGCCGATTTTTGGAATCTGTCGAGGAATTCAAGTGATTAATATTGCCATGGGCGGCACAGTTTTCCAAGATTTAGGTGTGCAAGATCCAAGTTGTCGAATCCGACATGCGCAGGCGGCACCCGGTGAATTTCCAACGCACCATGTGGTCATTGAACCTCATAGTTATGTGCGATCAATTCTCAAAACAGATCGCAGTTATGTAAATTCACGGCATCATCAGGCTGTGCGGAAAGTTGCAGTCGGATTAACCGTTTCTGCACAAAGTGATGATCGAGTGATTGAAGCTGTTGAGTCTACACAAAATAGTGAAATAGTAGCAGTTCAATGGCATCCCGAAAATATGTGGCAAGAATTTCCAGACCAACTAGAGTTTTTTAAAGATTTGGTTAAACGTAGCCAACACAATTAAAGCACGCGAAAGTGAGGATACCTATGCATATTGAAACAGAAAAACAAAAGATGGGTTTTTGGAGTATTGTCCTGTTAGGGATTAATGGGATTATTGGTTCAGGAATTTTTCTACTTCCAAATCAAGCGATGAAACTGATGGGAACCGCAAGTATCGGTGTTTTTATTTTTGATGCTTTACTTGTGACAAGTATTACCGTTTGTTTTGCAGAATGTGCTTCCTTGTTTGAAGTAAATGGGGGTCCATACATATACGCTAAAGCAGCCTTTGGTGAATTTGTAGGTTATGAGGTCGGTTTTGTGACTTGGGCAATTCGCATGATTGCTGAGGCGACAATGGCGGTTGCGTTTGCGACTGCGTTAGGCGGGATTGTACCAGGTTGGAATACACCACTGATTAAAAATATTATTGTGACCGTAGTGATTGTGAGTTTGGCACTGATGAATATTTCTGGTGTTACCCTTTCAAAAATCGTGAATAACATTGTGACAATTGCGAAATTATTACCCTTGCTGTTGTTTGTTTTGATTGGATTCTTTGCAATTAATGGTAACAATTTTACACCGTTGTTTCCTGGGGGAACTTATCATAGTGGTGCATTTGCTGCAGCAGCAGTTTTACTGTTTTACGCCTTTACTGGATTTGAAGGCTTAGTGGTAGCTGCCGGTGATATGCGAAAACCAGAGAAGAATTTGCCACGTGCTATTTTACTGGTCATTGTGATTGTAACCGTGTTTTATATTTTGTTACAAGTTGTGTCGATTGGAATTTTAGGACAACACCTAAGCGCGTCAACGGCACCAATTCAAGAAGCATTTGGTAAAATTGCTGGTAATTTTGGAACTAGTCTGGTGGCTGCCGGGACAATCATCTCAATTGGTGGTATCTGTGTGGCATCTTCATTTATTACACCTCGTTCAGGAGTAGCAATGGCAGAAAACGGTATTATGCCGGCAATTGTTGGTCGGCGTAATAAAAAGAATGCCCCATACGTGGCCATTCTTGTGTCGGCAACAATATCACTACTGATTGCTTGGTCTGGAACGTTCGAAACTTTAGCTCAAATTAGCGTGGTTTCGCGTTTTGCTCAGTATATTCCAACTTGTTTGGCGGTTATTGTGTTTCGTTATACGCGGGCACAGGAACTACGAACGTTCAAAATTCCTGGAGGTTGGTTAATTCCAATCATCGCAATTTTGGTCAGTGTGTGGTTGCTGATTCAGGTTGATGTGTCACAATTGTTATTTGGTTTTGGGGCCCTGGTGATTGCTGTACCATTCTATTGGATTATGAAAAAACAGGCAAAAGCATAAATAAAAGAGAATGAAAAATAAGGCGCATTAGATTCTGACGTAACTCAGTACACAGAATCTAATGTGTCTTATTTTCCATTTATATTTAAAATTCTTCATAAACTGCTGGATCTTGGTTCTTAACACGGCCGTCTGGACGGTCCAAATTCGTGATGGCTTCCATTTCTTCTGGCGTTAACTCAAAATCAAAGATGTGTAAGTTTTCTCTTTGACGGACGGTTGAACTTGATTTTGGAATGGGCATAACACCTATCTGAGTTTCCCAGCGTAAGATTATTTGACCAACGGATTTCTTATGGGCATCAGCAATTTTTTTGATTGTGGAATCTTGCAGTACAGAACTTGCTCGACCAAGAGGGCTCCAAGCTTCAGTTGCGATATGATGATCTGCATCGTATTCACGTTGAGGTGCCTGTGAGAAATAGGGATGCAATTCGACCTGATTGACGGCCGGTGTTACGCCGGTTTCATCAATCAAACGATCAATATGTTCTGGTAAAAAATTAGAAACGCCGATTGAACGAACTAACCCCCATTTTTGGGCATCAATTAAAGCTTTCCATGCTTCCACATAATGATCTTCTTTTGGATTTGGCCAGTGAATTAGGTAAAGGTCGAAATATTTTAACCCGGTTTGGTAAAGTGATTCTTGAATGTTAGTTAAAGCTTCGTCGTATTGGTGATGACGTCCTGGTAATTTTGATGTAATCATGATCTGAGAGCGCGGAATATCACTTTGTCGAATGGCCTCACCAAGTGCGCCATGGTTCTCGTAATTATAAGCTGAGTCCAAAGCACGATAGCCATTATCAAGTGCACTGCGAACAGCACTTACACCAGTTGCCCCATTTAATTTATAAGTTCCAAAGCCTACTTGTGGAAAAACGGCCCCATCATTAAGCTTGATTTGTGGAATTTGATGACTCATTATTGACATCTCCTAGAATTTAAAATAGTTGACATTAGACTTGAACGGTTAAACAATGAAAACGTTCTATAGTTTTAGGATAAGCTAAATTTAGCTTTCATGCAAAAATAGCCTATCAATTTAAAGAAAGATTAGGTGAAATAATGACTGAAGTAAATGCAAACAAGGTGGGAACACTGACACTTGGAGAAAAAACGTTTAGTCGCTTAGGATATGGTGCAATGCAACTACCCGGCAAGGGTGTTTGGGGGCCCTCAGAGAACCCTAAAAATGCTGTAATGGTTTTACAACGAGCAGTTGAACTAGGCGTGAATTTTATTGACACGGCAGATGCTTATGGACCGTTCACCTCTAACTTACTGATTCGGGATGCCTTTGCACCTTACAAGGGCGAATATAAAAATGTTTTTATTTCAACAAAAGTGGGTTTTACACGCCAAGGGCCTGATAAATGGATTCCAGTTGGTCGCCCTGAATATTTGCGACAAGAAGTTGAAATGAATTTACGCACATTGGGTGTAGATAGTATTGATCTGTTGTTTTTGCATCGAATCGACCCCAAAGTTTCAGTTGCGGATCAAATTGGTGAACTTGCCAAAATGCAGCAAGAAGGAAAAATTAAGCATATTGGTCTAAGTCAAGTTTCAATCAATCAGATTCAAGAAGCCAGCAAGTATGCCAAAATCGAAGCAGTACAAAATCTTTATAATGTTACTAATCGAAAAGACGAGAATGTTCTAGATTACTGTGAAACCCATCAAATTATTTTTGTTCCTTGGTTTCCTTTGGCAACTGGAGCTCTTGCTAAACCAGGATCAGTTTTAGATGGGTTAGCCAAAAAGTATCAGGCAAGTCCTTCACAAATTGCCTTGGCTTGGTTATTAAAACGATCACCGGTGATATTGCCAATTCCAGGGACTTCCAATTTAGATCATTTGGAACAGAATGTGGCTGCAACAAATGTTAAATTAACAGATGAAGACGTTAAGGGAATTAATGACTTGAAATAAGATATTGATAAGTCGGTATCATAAGAAAATTATAATTACTACAATAAACATTAAAGTTGTAAGAACCTTTAGAAATTTGCTATACTAACTGTGTAAACAAATCTTGTTTTTCTAAGAGGCGTTTATAGAGACAACTAAGTGATCACTAGTTGATTTTATGAGTAATACTCTAGACAAAACCAAAAGGAGTGAAGGACAATGTTTGGATGGCTATGGGCTTTAATTATTGGTGGAATTATCGGTGCGCTTGCAGGTGCGATTACAAGTAGAGATTTACCAGCAGGATGGATTGGTAATATTGTAGGAGGACTAGTGGGTGCTTGGTTAGGACAATCCCTTTTGGGAACATGGGGACCTCAGTTAGCAGGAATGGCATTAATTCCCTCGATAATTGGTGCAATTGTGGTTGTGCTAATCGTATCAGCAATTTTTGGAATGAGAAAAACAAAATAAAGAGTGAACGAATTGAAACGGTTAAACAGCTGCATTTAAGATCGATGGAAGCGGGATCGCGATCTCGCAGGAATCGGGGTTAAATGCGGCCGTTTGTTTCAATAAGTTTTCCTAATAAAGAGTGAACGAATTGAAACGGTTAAACAATCTTTTTTTGAGTAAGAAAACAAGCGTATTTCCAGCTTTTTGCTAAAAATACGCTTGTTTTTGTATGTGGACTTAGGCGTGTGTCACGTCACCAACGGTTTCTTCTTTTTCGGAATAATTATTTTCTTCCTTAATAAGACGTGCACGTTCTTTTTTGTTGTACCATGGAGATGTTGTAAATGCTAAAACATCGTTAATAAGGTAGATTGAACTGTTTACAAACATGGCTAATGTAGCTGAGCCCTGACGGAATGAAATGAACCAAAGGACCATTTGTGCAATTCCTGAAGCAACCCACCAGAAGTATTGGTTGTTGAAACGGAGGAAGCAGATAACACCAGCTGTTAAACTAATTGAAAAACTGATGGCGTCAACCCATGGACGAGGATCATTAGTGAATGTACCGATTAGGTAACCAGAGACAAAGTAAACAACCACTGTTGAAGCTAATGCCACAAACCAAGTTTTACCAGTGAACTTACGAATCTTAGAAACCATGTTAACGTTCCAGTTTGCACTCATCAGAACTGGTAAATCAAGTGTAACAACGTAAGCCAACTGTTCTGCCATACTTAAATAATTTTTTGCTGCAAAACCTGTGATTATAAAACATAATGCAGATAATAATCCTAACCAACCATTAACTGATTTTGCGGCATTGATTGCTAAAATACATAAAACACCTAATGTGGTTCCAATAAATGTAGTAATTGTTAAAGCTGTAATTGGTGAATTCACCAAAGTCATGATTTGACAACCAAGACTGAAAAAGAATAAATAGTAGTTTTGTTGAGGCCAACCCTTTAATTGATGTGCCAAAAAGTGTAAATAATTAGACATTTGCTTATCTTCCTCTCTTGTTTCTATGTATACGACCGTACACAATATGTTCCGATTTCAAAACCAAGCAACACTATATATTGTATCTCGAAATTAAAAAAATGAAAGACTTGATTTTATCTTTTTTTTGCGGTATAGGAAAAGCTACAATTAAATAACGACATTAAAGTTTAAAAAATCTCGAAAGCATTCTAAAATGAAAATAGGAGAGGAAGTGACAAAGATGGACTTTAGTTATTGGGGCAGCATTTGTTTAGCAGTTTTTATCACGTTGTGGCTTACTGATCGGCGTCGATTTTTAAATGGTTATTTTTTGATTGCCGGGCTGATATGTTTTGTGATTGCAGTTTGGCAGTGGCTTGAAGTGACTCAGGCACCTTGGATGCAAGCTATGATGTTGATTACGAGCTTAGTCCTGACTGGAATTATTCCCATTGCTTTAGCCTTTTTTGCACTTGCCTGTGTGCTCTATAGTAGAAGACTTATTCGTTATTCGGGTTCACAACTTGGTTACGTCATGTTAGAAACTATTGGTTTTGTGATTTGGGGCATGCTTATTGTAACCCTACTAAATTCGCTATTTTTTCGTAGTCATCTTATATGGATGATACTTGGTATTTTATTTTTATGGATCGGCTATCTCATGGTTGGTTTTCTTTCATATGCGTTGTCTTCTTTGCTGGACGAATTGCCTATTCTGTATTCTGTGGATTTTATTGTGATTTTGGGAGCGGGTCTACTGGCAGATGGCAGTGTTTCGAGGATTCTCCAGCGACGCCTGGATAAAGGAATTGCAATATACAAACAGCAGCGAAAACGAGGGGCTCACCCGCAATTTGTGGTTTCGGGTGGACAGGGTTCCGATGAAATCATGCCAGAGAGTCGTGCTATGGGCAACTACTTGATAGAAAACGGTATTGCTAAATCTCAAATTATTCAAGAAAATGCTTCAACCTCTACTTATGAGAATTTATATAATTCAGAAATATTAATGACAAAGGAAAAGGTTTTTCATCGAGCCATTTTTGTTACAAACAGTTTTCACGTGTTTCGAGCTGGTGTTATTGCAAAACGATTGCATACAACAATGTCTGGAATTAGTGCGTCGACATCCATCCATTATCTTCCGTTTGCAGCTTTTAGAGAATATTTGGCTTTATTTATGATGTTTAAATGGACAAATGCTATGATTTTGGCTACCCTGACAATTAGCTATTTAATCTACTGGTTATTCGTTTATTAATTAACTTGTGGAACATGGTATAATGTCGTCAAGGAGGAGAAAATCATGACCTTACAATTAAATATTAAGAAGAGCTTAGTTGGGGTAGCTGCTGTTGTTATGCTGTTTTCTTTGGTTGCATGCAGTAATGGTGGACAAAGTGATGCAGCAAGTAGCTCGTCGTCTTCTGCCACTTCAACGCAGACCAACCAAAAAAAGGCCTCAGCTTTATTAAAAAAAGCCCAAAAGCAAATTGAAAATGGACAAACAAGTAATGCACTAGCAACGTTAAAAAAAGCGCAAAGCTTAAACAATAATGATAGTAAAGTAAGTGAATTACTTGCAAATGTTCAAAACTATTTAGCCGCCAAAGAGGCACTGAATAGTGGTGATACTGATTCTGCAAATTCTAGTTTGGCAAAAATGACGTCAGAAAAGACAAACGGGGATGCACTGACTTCACAAGCTAAAGATTTGAGCACCAAATCCGCTCAACTAAAAGAAGCAAATAGGTGGTATCAAAATGCATATGATGCTGTTTCAAATGGGTACTACGAAACAGCTAAAGCGGATTTGGCTAAATTAAATGCGTTGCCTTCATCAGTTAGAGGGATTAAAAACCTTCAAGAGCAAGGAAAAGCTTTAACGAATCAAATAAGTGTTGCAAGTAGTAGCTCGACTACATCTCAAAGTTCCAGCATGAATTCAAATAGCAATTCAAGCAGTTCAGGCGCGTCTCAAACTACTGGGAGTTTGACGGATGACCAGGTTGATAGTGTCATTACTTCATTCACGGGAACAGTGGGAATTACTAATCAGCGCGGACTTTCTTTTGGTGTGACGCAGATTGGTACGAACTACTACCAAGTTGAAGTACGTCAGAACAATTCTTCCAATACAGTAGGCAGTTTGACCGGTATTTACCGTTATAATACGCAAACAGGTAGTTATTCTAAACTGAATACAATTACAGGTAATTATGAAAAATAATTAATATTGAAAATGTTTGATCTTTAAAAACAGGCCAGAGAAATTTTTTCTCTGGCCTGTTTTATTTGCAAACTTAAATAGCTAAAACACATTAAAATTGGCAAATCTTTTGGATCTTTTTTTTGATCACATGAGTAATTAGTGCTTTGAACATACAGCGTATTAGATTGTTTGTGCATTTTCTATTTTGAATAATCTTTTTTCTTTAAATGAATTGCTGTAATTATTGTAAGAAGGGTTGCTAAACTCATAACAATGAGAAAACCAAACGACGAACTTTTACCAGGAATTCCACCTGTATTCATTCCCCAAATTCCAGAAACTAAAGCAGGAATCGAAATGACTAATCCCGCCGAATCTAGAAATTTCATTAAATGATTGAGATTATTATCCATCATGTCAGTAAACAGTCCACCAATAGTTTCCAGTAAGTCTCGATAAACGCGAACTAGTTTATTTGCATGGCGTTGACTGAGCTTGATGTCATAAATCAATGCTTCATCATTAATATTTGAAATGAACGCCTTTTCTTCCCATAACGAATCTAAGGTTTCGGCCTGATCCTGTAATGTGTGATCTAGATAGACAATCTTTCTTTCCGTGTCAGCTAAACGGAATAATTCTGAATTTTCTGTAGTTTTTCTTGCCGCCTGATCTAAATCATCAATTGTCTTTTTTATTTCCTGTAGTTCCTTAATAAAATGGGTATACGTGGTGAAAATGGCGAATGAAATTAGCAAATCTAAGTTTGTGATTTCCTGTCCCCTTTGTTCAACGAGATGTTCAGTAAACTCTGAATTCTCACAGACATAAGTGATAAGTAACGAATCTGATATTACAAATGAGATAGGCTCTAATCGGAATTCAATATTTTCTTTAGTATTGGCAGAGAGATTAATAAGGACAAGAGAATAGCTATTATTCAAGTTTGTATCTTTAAGTTTTTCAAATCGAGAGACTTCTTCGGCTTGACTGGATCCGATAAAAATGTCACTTGGAAGATCAAATTGATCGATAGTTTTTTGAGTTTCTTCTTTGGTGGCATTTTTTAAAACTATCCAATTGATTTGTTTTGGATGGTTGGCTTTAGTGATACCTTTTTTTGAAATGTTGAAATTTAAAATCACTTCTATATCTCTCCTTTCAAGTTCAGTTTTACATGATGAAATCAAACATTTAATTGCGTTTATTTCTATTATGTCAGAAATCAGATAACGAGTTAAAAGGATATGCTTATTTTAATCATTAGAAATAGTTGAGCATCTTGCTTGGAAAACTAATCTGGTTTCGATATCCTAAAAGTATCAAAAGGAAATCTTATTTTAACAATAAGATGAGGGTGATCACTTTAAAATGGGGTTTCTAATATTGATAATGGGTTTACTAATTAGACCCAATATGACAGTTAAGAAGGGGGAAAGTAAGCTATGAAGGAACCAGATCTGAAAGATCCACGTTACTTGTATCATACTGACGGCTTTGAAAAGCAAGATCAAGAAACGCCGGCACTTCAGGCCAAGATGCAACCAGTACCTGACTGCGGCGAGACAAGTTATCGTGGCAATCACAAACTGGAGAATCGCCGTGTATTAATTACTGGTGGTGATTCGGGAATTGGTCGGGCAACAGCCATTGCGTTCGCTCGAGAAGGCGCAGATATTGCACTTCAATTTTTTCCAGGTGAAGAAAAGGATGCAAATGCTGTTGCAGAGTACGTAAAGGAGGCTGGTCGCCGTATTTTATTACTGCCAGCCGATTTACGTAAAGAAAGTACAGCAGCAAAACTTGTTCAAGATACTGTAGATGAATTTGGTGGGTTAGATACGCTAGTTTTGAATGCAGGTCAGCAAGTTTCTTGTTCAAATTTAGAGGATCTGTCTATGAAACAAGTAAACGACACTTTCCAAGTTAATATTCTTTCAATGTTTGCCTTGGCGCAAGCTGCGTTACCTCATTTACCGGCAGGAAGTAGTATCGTTACAACCACCTCTATTCAAGCTTTTAATCCTAGTAAACATTTAATGGATTATGCAGCAACGAAGGCAGCAATTGCAAACTTTACTATTAATTTAGCTAAACAAGCTGCCATTAAGGGAATACGTGTAAATGGTGTTGCTCCTGGTCCGATTTGGACACCTATTCAGCTAGATAAGGGTCAGCCAAAAGAGGCCTTGCCAAAATTTGGTCAGGATAGTTTGTTAAAGCGAGCAGGACAACCAGCCGAATTAGCTCCCGTGTATGTTTTCTTAGCTTCTAATGATGCAAGTTATGTCACAGCCCAAATTTATGGGGTAACGGGTGGAGAGGCGATCAATTTATAGGAGGGCAACTATATGAATAAATTTTTTAAAACAGTCCTCATTGTTTGTGCCTTACTCTTTATGGTATTGTGCTTGTTTGTCACATCCTTAACTTGGCCGGGGGAACAGCATTCCCAATTTTTAGTGAATATGAGAGATTTCTTTTTAACAAATTACTATGCTTATACCACAATGTTTTGGATTTCTGTAGTTGTCTTAGCTGCTTTTTTGATTGTTATCCTGATCATTCTTTTTTATCCCAAAGCAACGACAACTTTTACTTTAAAGGAAAATCGAGGCAAGTTGAGTGTGCACAGCCGGGCCATTGAAGGAATGGTACGTTCAATGCTCAATAAAGAGGACTTTATTGGATCACCTAAAGTGAAGGTTCAAACGTTAAATCGACGAATTACAGTAATTGTTAAAGGTGAAATCAAGAGAACTTCTGCTCTAGTTGATCATACTGAAGAATGGTCAAACAGAGTCCAGGACCGAATAAAAAATCTTGTGGGTGCTCATCATTCAGTTAAGGTTAATGTCAGACTAGAACGCTACCAATCAAGGGGAGCGGCTACTTCAAAAAACGTTCGCGTAGAGTAGGAGGTCGCAAATGAAAGCAATATTTGATGAATATAAACTCCCTATTATTGGGGGAGTGGTCGGACTGATTATTGCAGTTTTATTAGTTACGATTGGCTTTTTTCAAACCCTTTTGCTCATCATTATGGTGGGCGTAGGTACAGCAATTGGGCTGTATTTAGATAAAAGCCATCTGTTAGATGAATATTTGAATAACAAAGAATAAATAGGAGGAAACTAACATGAAAGAAAAAGAATTAATTCAACCAAACGGTATGACAGGAAGGGATCAAATGAATAAGAGATCTAATGCACAAACAAAACCGGATATTAATGGCGAACTTACTTACGATGATAAAGTTGTTCAAAAAATCGTTGGAATTGCTTTAGAGGAGATTGACGGTTTGTTGACTGTTGATGGTGGATTTTTCTCTAATATTAAAGATAAATTGGTCAATAGTGATGATGTGCGTTCAGGGATCAATGCTGAAGTTGGCAAAAAACAAGTTGCGATTGATATGGACATCGTTGCCGAATATGGTAAAGATATTGAAGATATTTTTGAACAGATGAAAGAAGTTATTACACGTGAAGTTAAAGATATGACTCATCTAGATGTCATTGAAGTTAATGTAAACGTGGTAGATGTTAAAACTCGTGAAGAGTATGAAGCGGATAGTGAGACTGTACAAGATAAGGTGAAAAACACTGCCGAAAAGACAGGTAACTTTGCTTCTAAGAAAACGGATCAAGCCAAGAATGCCATGGATAAAGGGCGTCGTAAAGCAGATGAAGCAAGAGAACCACGGGTTGAATAATTAAATAATAGGGTACTAAAGGTTGAAACTACAAAAA
>NZ_BJWE01000021.1 GCF_007990205.1 Pediococcus parvulus
TAAATGCTAATCCGCGGCCAACCCATTTGATCAACCAAGGTAAGAAACCAATGTAAGTCAAGATATCAAACAATGGCACAATCATCAAAATTGGTAATAAGGAACTTGTCACAAAATCCATTTGTTTGACGTTTACCCAGCTAGCCAAGGCAAAACCGATCCCTGAATAGGAAATCTGAACCATCCAGTTAAACGCATCAGCAGCGGCTTTAACACCATCAATACCGATCGAAAAACCAGTTAAGAACCAGGCCAAGAAGACGTTAATAACCAACATGGTAATAACTGAACGCCAATCAACGTGTTTCTTATCTTTGGAGAATAAAAATGCAACGCCGATAAAAACAAGAATACCAAGAATATTAATAAGCAAATACATGTCTGCGGGCTCCCTCTTTCTATGTATAAATCCCAATAATTGCAACGGTCCTTTTATAATATACCGATTATGTAGACCCCTGTAAACAAGAAATATGGATAACCCCTAAATAACTTGGTTTAAACTAAAAAATGAATTGTTTGGGGATTAAATAGCTTGTTCCTTAGAAACCTGGGCGGGAACACAACGGACACAACTTTAAGCCAAAAAAATCTTAAAGATCGACCTTTTTGTTAGTGCTAAAGCACCAACAAAGATTTCGTTGCTAAGCCAGTTTCTATTTTGCAAGCTATTTAGTCTTCAAACAATTCATTTAAATCATTTAGTTCTTTGTTTCACTCAGTCTCTGCCAAAAATTACTGATATTTTTGCCCAGTTGATCGACCGAATACACCCGTTGATAATGTTGCCAGTGGCGAGGAAACAGGTTTGTATAGCGTCGTGAACCAAAGCGGTTATCCATCAACAACACGTTACCGGCATCCTCATTACTGCGAATCAGCCTTCCTGCCGCTTGCAGCACATGATTCATCCCCGGCAATTGATACGCATATTCAAATCCTTTTCCATTTTTGTCATTAAAATAATCACGCAACAAATTGCGCTCATCACTCAAGCCTGGCAACCCAACGCTCACAATCGCCACGCCAATCAAGTAATCGCCCACTAAATCGATCCCCTCCGAAAAAATACCGCCCAGCACACTGAAACCAATCAAGGAATGGGGATAATTTTTCGCAAACGCGTCCAAAAATTCTTTCCGCGCCGTTTCGTCCATTTGATTGCTTTGTTCAATCACATTAAATTGTTGATACTGATCTAAAAATGCATTTTCAATTTGCGTCATATATTTATAGGAGGGACAAAAAATCAAATAGTTTCCTTTTTTGGCGTTAACCATTTCAAAAATACTAGTGACAATACTTTGCACGCTTTTATCCCGTTGATTGTACGTTGTATTGACATACTGTGTGATCAAAATGTTTTGTCGCTGTTCTAAAAACGGTGAGGTTAACTGCAAACTTAAGCCAGTCGTTTCACAGCCTAAAGTTTCTTTGAAATAATCCATTGGCGACAACGTGGCCGAAAAGAAAACCACGCCCCGGCCCATTTTAAGAGACATATCCAAATAAGGACTCGGATCCAAACACAATTCCTTCACACTCACACTTTCATCATCATTCAACGTGACAATGACGCGATAACTTTCGTCGTAGAACGCCGAAATTTTGACGTATCTTAACAAGGTGAAATAGAAATCCAAAATTTGGGAGGTGAACGGCGTTGGTTCTTGTTTAGCTAACCAGTCCGACACAAACGAATTGAATTTTTCTAATCCGTGACGAAAACTATCCAGTTCTTCAGTGGTCACAGCCTTTGTTTTATGTTGTTCAACTAAAGGTAACTTAACTTGGTCAAAAACGGTTTGCACTTTTTTTAGCTGGTTTGAAATTCCCTGGACATCTTCATTTTGGCTGGCATTCTTAGCAGCCTTTAAGAGATTATCAATCTCACGATCATCAACTTCGGCCGTATACATGTCCCGCGATCGTGAAACTAAGTTATGCGCTTCATCGACCAAGAAAAAGTTGCTGTCATCCGGTTGGGAGAAGAAGCGCTGTAAATACACGATTGGATCAAAAAGATAATTGTAATCGCAGATAATGACGTCCATAAAGGTGGAAATGTCTAGCGAAAACTCGAACGGATCCAGCGTATGTTTCTTGGCATATTTTTCAATTGTGGGACGCGTAATTTGGTTTTCGTGCTCAAACACATCCCGAATGCCGTCCTTCAAACGATCATAATAGCCAATCATGTAAGGATTATCTTCAGGAGCCACATCAACCTCCTCAGGAAAAATAATCTTATCTTTGGCGGTCAGTGTAATGCTTTTAATCTGCAGACCTTTATCCACCATGAGTTGGATCCCTTTTTCAGCGACACTTCGCGTACTTTGTTTGGCAGTAAGATAAAATAGCCGATCGCTCAATCCTTCGCCCATGGCTTTAACGGCGGGAAACAAAGTTGAGATAGTTTTACCTGTTCCAGTTGGAGCTTCAACAAAAAGGCGTTTTTTTAGGGCGACTGTTTTATACACCGCAACCGCTAAATCACGCTGACCATTGCGATATTCATCAAACGGAAAGGCCAATTGTTTGATACTTTCGTTGCGTTTCTTACGCCAATCGCTACGCATGACAAGCCAACTACGGTATTCCTCAATCAGACCATCAAAAAAGTCTTGTAGGTCTTCACGCTTATACACATGTTCATTTTGCGTGATTTTGTCAGTTGTTCGCTGGTAATAGGTCAGTCTCAACGTCACTTCGGGCATATCTAAATCGTGCGTCAGAATTGCCCCATAAACTTTGACCTGACTCCAATAAAGTGTGAGTGTGTTTTCCGACAAATCTTCAAAATCAGGATCCGATGTTTTAATTTCTTCAATCACTAAACTATCGTTAGTTTGAATGACACCATCGGCCCGGCCATCAATCACATAGTCTTCCCCCGCCATCGAAACTGTGCGTTTGACGTAGACTTCTTTTTCATAGTTTTCACCGCCTGTTTTTTGCAGTTTGCGATGAATTCGAGCACCTTCGAGGGCTGTGTTTTGGCTGTTACTACTGGAACTGAGGTCGCCGGCACGAAGAACAAACTCCACCAATTGCCGAATTCCAATTTTATTGCCTGCCATTCGTGTCGCACCTCCATCCATTCCGTTTCTGTAATAACTAGACTTACTTTTAAAATATTTTTGTTAAAGTTTCGTAATATTAGCTTGTTATGATTATTAAATCAGTTCAAAAAATAAGGAGTTCACATGAAAACTAAAACTGCACTACCCATTTTACTATTCTTTACAACATTTTTGGCGATCTTCTTCGCCCAATCCAGCATTTCGGCGGACAGCATTAAACCTATCCAAGGAATTCAAGCAACAAGTAATCATACAAGGACACTATCCACTATTAGTCTTAAACAAAAGGGTCAACAAATTAAGGCTGATTCTAAGCCTGAAAAGACAGCCGCTACAAGTGACAAGACTAGCACAGCTAAGTATAGCGATCTAATTAGCTTACTTAAAAAACAGCTTGGCAAAAGCTATGTGTACGGTGCGGTTGGCCCAGACACTTTCGATTGTTCAGGATTAACACAATACATTTTCAAAAACGCGCTCAATAAAACATTGCCTCGAACCGCTCAAGCACAATATAACGCTTTTGATCACGTTTCGCATAGTAATGTAAAACCGGGCGACTTGGTATTTTTCAGTTATAACGGTGGTGCCACCATTGATCATGTGGGAATCGTAGTTTCAGGCGATAACCAAATGATAGATGCACAAGATCGTGGTGTCATTAAGGAAAGCTATATGGCATCTTATTGGAAACCCTATATTGCTGGATATGCCCACGTAACGGATTTGGATTAAACTTCAGCATAACTTATTAGACTTAAAAAACACAATAGACCAGGCAAAATAGCAATATATGCCTGGTCTATTGTGTTTTTATATTTAAAGATCCACATCCATGATAATTTTATTTTCTTTTTTGAAGATATTTTGTAGCTGAATCATTTTGCTGTTTGTAGCTTGTTTATTGTTGCGAAAATCCCAAGACAAATCTAAATAAACAAGTTTGCCATCCATCTGCTTAATCTCCAAAATATGTGGTTTAAGCATCCAGGGCATAAAGACCTCCGGAATATAAGCACCAAACGCCACCACATCCGAAGAATCCTTTACCTCTGTCCTTGAAATAATGCGTGCAGTTTGGATGTTTTCAAACTGAATACTTCTAAAATTATTTTGCTTAGGAAAAAGGATGATATGAAGCTTTTCACCATATGTTTTCATAGGCAAATACCGAATACCGTTTTCTGAAATCATCCACCGATCGTAAAGATGGAAGATATAAGTTGGATAATAAACCAAAAGGAGTGCCAGAATCACACCAACTCCAGCAACTAAAGCTATCCAAAGCGGTACTGACAATGACATTAAGAAAAAAAGGACAATCAAACCCCAAATTGGACTTTTTATCAATGGGGCATAACTTGGTTGACGACCAAAATAAATCTTATCTACCATACTGCTCACTTCTTTCATGCAATCAACTATCTGAACATTTCTATTAATTCACCCTCATTTTAATACGATAGCGTTGAAGTGATAACGCTTTCTATGAAAGTTCAGCTTTGGCTTATCGGCATTCTCATCATTTACTCATTTGTTTTTTAACATTGTGCTAAAATAGTTCTAGGATGACAAACATGAAAAGGAAATGATTCATAATGGGGAAATATCTTAAAGCAAACTGGCAAAAAGTAGCACTTTTAATTTTTTTAATGGCAATCACCGAACTTTTCACTGTTTTAGCGTCTGTTTTTAATGCTAATTCATTAAATGCACTAGTCGCACATAATTTGAAAAACTTTTTTTACCAAATTTTATTTCTTTTACTAGTTTGGGTAGCCGTTATCTTCTTTAGTTACTTAGTGGCTAATTACACTCAAGTAGTTATTCAAGACATCGATATTTCAATTCGCCACCATATCACTAAAAAAAATCGAAAAATTATCTTATAAAGAATTTCACAATAAGAATACTGGTGCTTATGTATCCTGGTTAAACAATGACATCACGATTATCAATTCAAGTGGTCTTAAAAGTCTCTTTACTGTCATCGAAGGTGTTTTTGGTGTCACGTTTGCTCTAATTACTTTGACTACCTACCATTGGAGTTTAACGTTAACGGCAATCGTAATGGCATTCATTATTATTTTGGCACCTAAAATTATGGATCGCCGACTTCAGAACTCAAATGAGGCTTTAACCAAAGAAAACGAACAATTTGTTTCTCAAGTAGAAGACGTTTTATCCGGATTCAATTTTTTATATGCTTTGTTTGCCCTTCCAATGGTCACTCAACACGTTAAAAAAGCATCTTTAGACCTTAAAAAGCGAATGTCCACCTCACTCGAACTCAAACAATTGTACAAATCATCGGATTTACCGGCAACGTCTTGTCACAAGTTCTTTTGATTGGGCTTAGTGGCTTTCTTGCCTTACATGGCTTTGTCAAGATTGGAACTTTAATGGCGGTTGGTGCTTTATCTGGCAATGTGTTCAATAATTTAGGCAACATGAGTACTTATCTAGGCAGTATGCGTGGTGTAAAACCTCTGTTCAGAAAATATGATCAACTAATCCCTTCTGATCGTCTATCAAAGGAAAAAAATACCGTGCCATTAGCACCCAGTGTCGCTGCTATTCAAGCATTGAATGTGTCATTTAAATATCAGGATAAACCAATAATTCGAAATTTTTCTTATACTTTTCTTGCTCAAAAAAAGTACCTAATTCTTGGTGCAAGTGGTACAGGTAAATTAACACTTTTAAAGCTAATCGCTGGTTACAATACAGATTTTACAGGTACCCTTTCTTTGTTTGACAAAAACTATCAAGACCTTTCCCAGCAAACAATTCTAAGTCGTATTCTTTATTTGGATCAGCAACCACGGCTATTAAATGCAACGGTTCGGCAAAACTTACAATTGTTAGATCACTTTTCTGAGGAATCACTGGCACAGGTTTTGGTGGAAACAAATCTAATTCAATCATTGGCGGATGCACCACAATTTCTAGAAATCAATGTTGGTGAAGACGGAATTAACTTGTCCGGTGGTCAAAAACAACGTCTAGCACTGGCAAGAGGCTTACTACGTCACGATATCAAGATTATTTTAATGGATGAAAGTACTTCCTCAGTTGATGCTAAAACAGCTGCAAAAATTGAAGCCGACTTACTAACTAATTCTAATTTAACGGTAATTATGGTTAGTCATACCCCACATCAAGAAAACATGAAATTATTTGATGATATTATCAGAATGTAAAAGAAAAGAGAGTGGCAAAAAGGCAGTCAGATTCCGGACAATGTCCATTCTTGTGGCGGAAGAATCTGCCTTTTCCCTCACGTTTTAGAAATAATATTCGCGAAGTATAAAGAGGACGGCAAAAGCTATGTTTTTGCCGTCCTCTTTTTTAGTTAGTCCGTTTCAATTACAAATTCTTATCCATATTGAATGTAAGCTTTGATAATCCGGCGCCCTGCACCATAAGGCTGCCAATAAAATCAACAGTTTGTTTACGCATATCTGCGACTAAGGCTTTGTTCTGGGCAGTTAAATAATCAATCAAAGTCTGTTCAGAAAGTTCAGCTGCTTTGTTATCAGTCGTTTCCAAATGACGACGTTGTGTTTCGCGAATAGCAGTTAAGTAATCACGGTCACTTTGCACAAACTGGAAATAATGACTTTCAACCATCATGGATAACGACCGGTACATCCAGTAAGCATCATTGAAATTGAACTTCATTGAAGTGTGCTTGTAAGTATCGTCCGTGTCGGTAGCGTTACTGTAAAACGGCACATAAGGACTGAAAGATGGGACACCGAAGTTCAACCAGTAAATGGAAGAAAGCTCATCAGGGACACCGTTGCGAATTTGTAAAACATGCGAATTTTGCGTTCTATTCATTGAAATTGGCCGGTAACGATATTTGTCCGCACTTTCGCCAGGTGCCAGTGGATCAAACTGTGTTTCGTTGTAGTGGGAACCTAAAATGAATTCAACATCTTCCACCGAAATTTTGTGACCAGTATGACAGATAAATGGTAATTCACCAGATTCTGGATCCTGTTCAATTTCGGGATTTAGATATTTTTGAGCATACCAAACCCGTGGCGTATTGTAATGACGGTCTTTTTCATTAAACGTACCAAAAATATGACGGAAGTTCCATCCCTGATCATCCACGTTTAAGTGATGTTTTTCGACGAACTCCTGAATCCCATCGGCCCACATAAAGTTGTTAGGATCATCAAAATCAACTTGCTGAATAGCCACTTCATTGGCAGCCACCGCATAGGCATCATCCGGAAGGCGTTGGCCGACCCAGTAATGACCCGTGACAATTTCCATATACCACACATCATTTTTATCACTAAATAAAATACTGTTTCCGGCATTGGACCCATATTTGGCAATTAAATCTCCAAGCCGCTTAACCCCTGCTTTTGCGGAATCGACATAGGGAAGGACCATAGTTTCCAACGAGTCTTCGCCTAAACCATCTTCGAGTAACGGATCATAAGCTAATGTCCGTTCGTTACCATAAGTGCTTTCAGTGGCACTCACGGCTACGTTTTTTTCATTAATCCCACTCTCATCATTCACACCTTCGTGTAATTGACTCGGATCAGCATCCGGAGTTGCCGTGTACCGATAGCCATTTTCTGGCAATTGAGCTTCAAATCCATTTAATTGTGATTTCAAACCCACTTTTTGCCCTTGAACGGCTGGATGCATATAAAATTTTTTCGGATGAATGGGTAAGTACCGATCCTCATTTCGAGCGATCATGGTTGAGCCATCTAAACTGGCCTTTTTCCCCACTAAAACTGATGTACACATGCTGGTTACTTTGTTCATGTTTCATCGTCTCCATTTCTGTGTTAATATGCCCATTCTACCAGAAAGCAAGCCTAAAAATAAGTCACTGAGATCCTGCTTCATATTCAGGACCGATTTACCAATCTTTCACATCTTGGTGAATAAAATAAGTTTGTCCACAATTAATTTGCGTGACAAACTTATCAAAAGTCTACTTATTTATTTTTATTTCGTCTTGCAATCATTGGCATGATCAAACCAAGTGCAATTAAAACAATTGGTGTCACAATATTCATCCCTAATTGTAAGAACCAGCTGTGTGGATTAGCTGAAAAACTAATCTTTGGTACCATACCCAAAACACAGACAAAAGCGGTAAAAATGAAACACCAAAAACCTAGTAACCAACCAATCGTCTTGTTCTTCACAAACCGATAATCGGAATGGAATTTCGTCATGTGCTTACTCAACAACATAAAGGCAACAAACACCCACAGATAACGAAGCGGCATAACAATTGAATTTAGATTTAAAAGCCAATTATACAGTTCTTGGATGTTTTTAATTCCTAATGCAGGAACCATAATTAGAATACCAACCAGCACACCAGTCATCTTGTAACCATTAATGAAAACACCGTGTTTATTGAGTTTCATCAATGATTTTGGCACATACTGGTCATTATGCCCAGAAAGCAAAATTCGAAGAGGCGCATCAATTGAAACGATTAACGCAGCAATTTGACCTATCGAATTTGTCAGCCCATACGTAATCATCAGGCTGTTTCCAATGTGATAATATTGACCCAATCGCTGGAAAGCACTGTAAGCTCCGTTCATCATTAAATCCTTAGGAATTGCGTTACTATTGAAAATAATCGCCATTCCAATTGAACCTACAATTGCACAAATTCCAACTAGGACTGCTAAAATGATCATTCCGAGTGGAAACTCTCTTGAAGCATTACGCGTTTTGTTAACATATGGCGCAATTTTTTCCGAACCACCAACAGCCAATACCAACATCGATAAAGTGGTAAAGTAACCGAAATTAAAGTTTGGAATATACGTTTTGACACTTGTCAAATGCGGTGTTGCGGCCGTTACATTTGGTAAATGTGGCGCAGCAATCGCTAAAAAGATAAACAGGATGGACATTACAAATGTGGCTAATCCAGCCAATGTCGCAATTACACCCAGTGTGGTAATTCCCTTTGAAGCAACCCACATGAAAAATAGAAAAACAATCAAACATAAAATTGAAAAAATAGCTGTTGAAAAATGACTAAAGTAGGTTCCAGCTCCAGTAAACGCCCAACTGATTGCAATTAAAACATTCTGTGGCTTTTGTGCTAAATAAGGCACATGAACTACCCAATACGTCCATGCCGCAAAGTAAGCTAACCCTCGGGTTGATGTTTCATCAATCCAAGAACTCACACCACCCCCACTTTTCTTGAAGGTGGATCCCAACTGTCCAACCATCAATGTGTAGGGGATAAAGTAAATAATCAGAATAATAACCCATGACGTAATCACGGATGCACCTTGTTGCGCATAATTATTCACAACGTTGTTAAATCCCCAAACAGTGTTAAACGCGATTAAAGCAATCGTAAACCAGCGAAACTGCTTTGTACTTACATTCGTGTCTCCCAATTTAACCAGCTCCCCATTATATTTATTTTCTTAATTATAGTAGAGAACTGTAAGCGGTTCATGTGAAGTTAGTGAGCGTTTTCACAAGTCACTAATTTCACTCTCATTTTTTTATTATTTTTCTGACGCTAGGTCTTTAAGCTGTTTTCGCGAGTTATAAAAATTGCGATATGCCATATAACAAGCAATCACAGATCCTAAGCTCGTGGCCGACAGTAACATAAATGTCACCATAATTTGGTACTTAATCGCATGCACTGGATCAACACCTGCAAAAATCAAACCGGACATCATCCCCGGCAAACTCACGATCCCAACCGTTTTTGCAGAATCAATGGTTGGGGCCATCCCCGTTTTGATACTTTCCCGCAAAATGCCAATCGACGCATCCCGCAGTGAACCACCCAGTGCTAGTCGTTCTAACACACTCTGCCGTTGATCGCGAAACTGCGTGTTCATACTGCGATAACTAAGACCAATTGCCACCATGGAATTGCTAGCAATCATGCCTGAAATTGGAATAACTTGCGATGGAATCAGTTTGATGGCTCCCGATAAAATTAAGACACCCAGTGTCACTCCTGTGCTGACTAAAATGGCGACAAACGAAATAAGTAATGCGTTAGTCATCCCGTTGCTACGTTTCTGAGCATTCCAAGATGCATTAAAAATAATGATGAGCAACATCGCCAACGTCAAAATAACGTTGTTCACTTTGAAAATATACTTCAACAAATAACCAACAACAAACAGTTGAATGACTGCCCGAATGACACCAATAATAATTTCACGATCAATACCTAGTTTTTCACGATAACCAATCCACAGCGCAATCATTACTAATAACATGGCTAAGGTAAGCGACCAATTATTCACATCTAAATTCATTTTTATGCCTCCAATCTGCCCTTGGTAATTGTTAATAACCGACTTGCCTGCTTTAATTCCGCCGCATCATGGGTGATCGACAAAATGGTCACCTGATGATCCTTATGAAAATGTTCGATTAACTCATTAACGATGCGTTTATTTTCTTCATCTAAACCAACAGTCACCTCGTCCAGCAATAAAATATCCGGCACATACATAATGTTACGAATCATGGCCACTCGCTGCTTTTCACCGCCTGAAAGTTCCGTAATGCGTTTATCCAAATAGTTTTCTGGCAATCCGACAACTGTTAAAGCCGCTTTTTGTTTTTCAACGTCAGGTGTGGTTTGGCGAATCTGAAATGGAAAGTCTAAATTGTCAGCAACAGTTTTTCCAAACAAAGTAGGCTGTTGAAAACAGTAAGAAACTTGGCGACGATATTGAATCGGATCCATTTCAGCAATGTTTTGATCTTTAAATAAGATGTCACCTTGCGTAGCTGTCAGCAGCGACGCAATAATACGGAGTAAGGTACTTTTTCCACTACCTGACGGCCCTGTGAGCGTGATGTAATCCTGGGTAGCCACAGTTAATGATATATCCTGTAAAATTTGATTTTGTTCAACTTGATAACCCACATGATGAAGTTCTAGAATTGGTTTCATACTGTCATCCCCCATTACTTGGTTTCAATTTTCAGATTAAATCTACAGTCAAAGAAAGTTGATTCACCAACATTATACATTATAATCGTTATAAATTAGAAAGCTTTGTACTTACCCTGCCTCTAAATGTTATAATTTGAGAGAAAGTAGTGGGAGGAGTTTTTAATCAATGCAAACTGTATCAATGATCGTCCCGTGTTTTAATGAACAAGAATCTGTACCAATTTACTTCAATGCAATGGCTAAAATTTTTCAGAAACCTGAAATGCAAAACTATGCCTTAGAATTGTGGTTCATCGATGATGGTTCATCAGACGCGACCTTAAGTGAACTTAAAAAACTAAACAAACAGTATCCTGATGTTGCTCATTTCGTGTCTTTTTCACGTAACTTTGGCAAAGAATCAGCCATTTATGCTGGTCTACAAGCCGCAACCGGCGAAATTGTGGGATTAATGGATGTTGACCTTCAGGATCCACCTGAATTACTACCCCAAATGTTACAAGAATTGAGCACTGGTGACTATGACACAATCGGCACCCGCCGTATAGGTCGTGAAGGTGAACCTGCATTTCGCTCATTTTTATCGAACCTATTCTACAAATTTATCAACAAAATTTCTAAAGTTGAAATTATTCCCAATGCGCGCGACTATCGTGTGATGACACGCAAAGTGGTTAATACCGTGCTCAGCATGCCCGAAGTTAACCGGTTTTCTAAGGGAATCTTCAGCTGGGTTGGTTTCAAAACCAAGTATCTCGATTTCGAAAATCGCGAACGAGTAGCTGGTACGACTTCATGGTCACTTTGGCAACTTTTCGAATATTCATTAGAAGCTATCATCGATTTTTCAGCAGCGCCATTGGCGATTGCTAGTTTTGTGGGAATTTTTGCCTGCGTCGTCTCAGTTTTAGCAATTATTTTCATTATCTTTAGAACGATTTTCTTTGGTGATCCAACAACTGGTTGGCCGTCATTAGCAGCCATGATTCTGTTCATCGGTGGTATTCAACTATTTTGTCTAGGTATTTTAGGTAATTATATTGGTCGGATTTATTCCGAAAGCAAACACCGGCCAATTTATGTCATTAATGAAAAGAAATAACTCTTTAAAATTGCAAAAAAGGCGTTTGGAATTGGTGTGATCGTACATACCCAATTCCAAACGCCTTTTTAAGTTTTACCTAACTAATCTTCATCTGATGAACCGAAGTGTCGTTTCCACCATGATTTTTTCTTTGGTGGTTCTTGTAATAGCTGTTCATTTTTCTTAGTCATTTCAGTCAATTCAGTTACTTTTTCTTGTAATTGAACATTTTCTTCATGATACTGTTGGTTTTGTTTAACTAATTGCGCCAACATTTCTTTGATTTCGGACAAATCTTTGTTTTGGGCTTGCAACATTTTTGTATCAATCACTGCTGGTGTTTTTTCATCCTTTGCAGCTTTAGCCTTATCCGCAGCCTCTTTATCAGTGATTCCCAAAGTAACATCCACAGCTTGTTTTAAGGTGTGACGATCACCAAGTAAATCATTCATCTGTTGCAAGAGTTTCATGTCAGCATCGGCATAAATTCGCCGTCCTCGACCATCATGTTGGAATTTATGACCCATCCGTTCCATTTCTTTTGCCCAGTTACCTAATGTAGCTAAACTCCCGATTCGTTCGACTTTGTGAACAACTTCGGAACCTGTTATGTATTCATCTGCTTTGATATCTTTTGCCATATTTTCCACCTCGCTTTTAACTTAATTGTACTACAATTGCTTCCAAATTTGAAGTTAAAATTAAGTTAACAAACGCCTATTTTTCAGGACTCTTATCCATTTTTTTGAATTTAAGCAAAATGGCAAATAAAATTAAACCTCCTATTTCACTTACAAAAATCAAAACGGCCATGGGTGCATAACTACTTGCGCCTAACGCTCCCGCAAGCGGTGTGAAAACACCTCCCACAATATTCATCAGTAGTCCCAAAACGGCGGATGCACTACCTGAATTCTTATCCTGACTGTTCATTGCAATCGATGTGGCTATTGTGTTCACGACACCAATACAAATCACGATCACAAATAACGGAACCGCCACCAAGAACATATTAGGTGTGACCCCTAAACTACCTAACATCACGACTGCTGAAATGGCTCCTAAGATTAAAGAACTGCCCAAAACCTGAAAGTTAGTAAGTTTGGCAGTGAGATAAGCCGGAATGTTATTACCAATAATGATTCCTAATCCATTTAAAGCATACAGTAAACTAAACTGTTGAGCGGATAGATGAAAGAAGTTTTGAAACACAAAGGATGAGGCCGAGATATAACTAAATAAGGCACCAAAAACAAGGCCCTGAATTAACGCAATCAACATAAAGTCGCGTTTGGTGAACATCGCTCCCATTGATTTGAATCCTTGAAAAATACTTTCTTTACTTCTTAAGCTCTCAGGTAAGGTTTCTTGTAGAGTTAACCAGATTCCGATAACAACCAAAATACCGATAATTGTCAACAATCCAAATATGCCACGCCAGGTCATAAAGTTCAGGAGAAATCCGCCGATAATTGGTGAAATAATAGGAAACACGCCGTTCACTCCCATTAATAGGGCAAAAAATTTGGTCAGCTCTTTACCAGAGAACAAATCACGGGCAACCGCTCTGGATAGCACTTGTCCGGCAGATCCAGCTAACCCTTGAATAAAGCGTAGGATTAAAAAAGCTTCGATTGAGTGGACAAATATAATTAAAATTGAGGTTAACGCAAAAACAGCAAAACCAATTGATAGTGGCATGCGCCGGCCAAAATGATCACTTAGCGGACCCACAATTAATTGACCCACTGCCAATCCAATTAGACAAAAGGTGATACTCATCTGAATCACGGATGTTTGGGTACGAAAAGCGGTTTGCATGGTTGGTAAGGCCGGTAAATACATATCTAAAGATAAAGGACCGGTTGCACTGATCAAGCCAAGAAAAAAGGTTAACCAGAGTTTCCGATCCTTTGAAATTTGTTCATTTTTCATGGATACAACTCCTGCTTTGAAATAGCTTCAAAGCCTAGTGTACCGAACTGAGGCAAAAAAACCAAATTAGCTTGGTAATTTCCCGTCTTTCCACCAGAGTTTGACTAATGCTTGCGTGCCATTGTTTCCTAGGCTCTTTTCATCTACCAAACGAGCGTATAAATTGCGAGCAGCATCAGTAGCTGGCAAATTTAAATGCATTTTGTCGGCCTCGTTTAGTGCAATCCGCAAATCTTTCAAGAAATGTTTGGCAAAGAAGCCCGGTGTGTAGTCATCTTTTAAGATTCGAGGGGCATAGTTTTCCATACTCCAGTTATCCGCACCGCCGCTTTCCAATGTTTGGAGAACTTTTGGCAAATCAAGTCCGGCCGCTTGTGCGTAAACCAGCATTTCACTCATTCCAGTCATCGTTCCCGCAATCATAATTTGATTTGCCATCTTCGCATGTTGCCCCGAGCCTGCTAAACCAAAGTAATTAACCTGTTGACCAATTGCCTTAAAAATTGGTTGTAAGCCTTCATAGGCCGATTTATCACCACCGACCATGATGGTTAGGGTCCCTTTTTGCGCACCGATATCACCACCAGAAACTGGCGCATCCAAAACTTGAATTTGATGTTCTTTACCGTAAGCACCAATTTTTTTTGCTAAGGTTGGCGTGCTGGTTGTCATATCGACCACCATTTGACCAGCTGTTGTCCCCGCAAAAATTCCGTTATCGCCAAAATAGACTTCTTCAACGTCTTGAGGAAAACCGACCATGGTAAAGACAATCTCACTGTCCTGAGCCACTTTCTTAGGTGACTGCACCCAAGTTGCCCCGGCTTTTACAACTGGATCGGCATGTGCTTTTGTTCGGTTAAACACGGTCACCGCATAACCGGCCTTTAACATGTTTTTGATAATGCCACTGCCCATAACACCAGTTCCAATAAAGCCAATTTTTTTCAAATTTGCCATCTCCTAAGTTTTACAATCACATCATACGCATTTTTTTGCGAAAATTACACCATTTAGATTTAGCAAAGTAAATTTTCATCCCCGATTTCTGGTATGATAGACCATAAGATCGTTACTTGGAGGAATGCAATCCATGTCACTACATTTACCTGAAAAAACTATTTTAACCAACCTTGTTATGGTAGAAGATCCGGACAACAAAAAAGTCTTACTTGAAAATCGACTCAACAAAAACTGGACTGGCATCACTTTTCCAGGCGGGCATGTAAATCCCGGTGAATCCTTTGTAGAATCAGCAACCCGTGAGGTTTATGAAGAAACCAATCTCCAAATCCAGAATCCGCAATTAATCGGTGTTAAACAATTTATGGCTCAAAAAGATGTGCGCTACATCGTGCTTTTGTTTCGAACTAATCAGTTCAAAGGTTCTTTACAAAGTTCCAAAGAAGGCGACGTTTTCTGGGAAGATCCTTATCAAGTCAAACAAGCCCAGGCTGTTGATGACTTTTTCGATCTACTTCAAGTCTTCAAAAGTTATGACGTTTCAGAACTTTATTACCAAGATTATAATGGTCAATCCATCAAACGAGTTGAATAAATGCTTAGTTAAACGTGTCTCAAAATAGAAAGGAAACACCATGAACAATAATCATAATTCACATTATCAAAATCAAAGAAATTCGCATCAAGGCCGTCCGCAACGTGAAACTGTCCAGGAATCCATTCCAATCGGTCAACGAATTCCTTTAACCATCAAACGCTTAGGCATTAATGGTGAAGGGATTGGCTATTTCAAACATACTATTTGTTTTGTGAAGGGTGCTCTTCCTGACGAAGTGGTTACCGCCACAGTTACCGAAATTCATCCCCGTTACATGATCGCAAAACTCCACACAATTCGCCAGAAGAGTCCTAATCGTGTAGAACCACGTGACCCATTTGCTGATGAAGTCGGTGGATTCGAGCTAGAACATTTATCTTATCCAGCCCAATTAGAGTTTAAGCAAGACGTTGTACGTCAAGCTTTAGAAAAGTACCGCCCATCTGGTTATAAGTACTACAAACTGTTACCCACAATTGGGATGGATAACCCCTACGAATACCGTAACAAGGCCCAGTTCCAAGTGCGTGTTTTGGATGGCAAAGTAGCTGCTGGTTTATATAAAGAAAACAGTCATGACTTAGTTGATTTACCTACGTGCAGTGTTCAACATCCACTGATAATGAAAGTCATGCGCCGTGTCGTTGAATTGCTGGAAGCTTACCAAGTTCCTATTTATGATGAAGAACATGGTTCAGGTATCGTTAAAACGATTGTCGTCCGGGTTGCGGTTGCTACTAATGAAGTTCAATTAGTCTTTATTACTAACTCCACTAAGTTGCCCCACAAACGCGACTTGATTACTGAACTTCAGAAACGGTTTCCGGAAATTGTTTCTTACATGCAAAACGTCAACAAGGGAAAAACATCCCTTGTTTGGGGTGATGACACCACTTTGTTAGCCGGTAAAACTTTTATTCAGGATAAGCTAGAAGATCTGACCTTCAATTTATCTGCACGGGCTTTTTATCAATTAAACCCTTATCAAACCGCAAAACTGTATGATGAAGCTCGCAAAGCACTTGAACTTTCACCAAATGATAACTTAGTTGATGCCTATTCTGGTGTGGGAACAATTGGCCTGTCTTTAGCCGCTCAGGCAAAAGAAGTTCGGGGGATGGATATTATCCCGGAATCAATTGAAGATGCCAATGAAAACGCCAAATTAAACGGCATTACCAATGCTAAGTATCAAGTTGGTAAAGCTGAAGAAGTTTTACCTCAATGGATGGCAGAAGGCTTCCATCCCGATGCCCTGGTAGTTGATCCACCAAGAACTGGATTAGATGATGTCTTGATTCAAACCATCTTGACTAGCAAGCCAGAACGATTTGTTTACATTTCATGCAATCCATCTACGTTAGCACGAGATCTGGCGCAATTAACAAAAACTTACATTGTCGATTACATTCAATCAATTGATATGTTTCCACAAACTGCCCGTTGTGAAGCGGTTGTGAAGTTCACACGTCGACATTAATTTAAAAGCATAAAAAGAGTTGCAATAAACTTGATATAGGCGTGGTACAGCTATGTTTCTAGTTTGTCTACCTCTACCATTAGTCAAGGAAAACCTTTAGTTAATAGGTTTTCCTTTTTTTATCAGCGGTTACTTGAAGTTGAGGTTGTAATTTTATTGGCTTAAATGTTCGATTTAATGTACAACAAATAGTGCGTCTGGTATTAATAAATTTTTGAGATGTTAGAATATCAATAAATGAATTAATCATTTACTTTTCTGGTGAGAATTTCAGTGAATCATATAATTCATTATTTTTAATTAGGTGGAAAATGGTCCTGATCAAACGGTCCATTGCTGCTACTGCAATCTTCTTAGTGTTGAATTCACTAAAAGATTGCTTTTTTCGTTGATAAAGAATGCTGATGTTTGATGGATGGTACTTGGCAACAGTTAACATATTTAAAACGACTCTAAATAGTATTTTACGAGCGTATGAATTACCACTTTACCAAAATAAAAAAGTGGTGAATCATAATTTCGTCGAATTATGATTCATCACTAATGTTAGTCGGCTTTTGTATAAATAATTTTAGTCTTGCGACGTCATTTGACGTTAATTCGCCGATTGGTGGCCGTTTGAACACGGCATTGGCCGAAATTTGGTAGAGTTTGTGTGTATCAACATATGATGCTTTGTACAAACCCGCCTTTTTCCATTCAAGGATGGGAAAATAGGTACTTTGAATTGATCTTGATTTACTACCAAATTTTGATGTAATTTTAAAAGCCGTTACGTACTGATTATTGTACGCAACGACTAGAGCAGGTCTACGCTTTGTAGTATTTGGCTGCTCATCAAATGACACATTTGCAATGAAAATCTTCATGACTCTAGAGATCAGAATCATCTTCTTTCATCCATTTGTCAAAATCAGGACTTTTCTTAGGGTCATAATGTCCATTTTCATCAATATCGACAACTTCAGTTGGGATGTTTTTGATTAGATCTCCCCATTCTAAGCGAGTGGGCAGTTTAGTAATGGTTATGTCGCCATCATTAGTTTGCGTAAACGCAATTTCATCACCAGTAGATAGTTGCATTTTATTCCGAATTTCAACTGGAATAACAACTTGTCCACGGCTTGATAGTTTAGCAGATTTACTTAGTATATTATCCATTATTTAATGCCTCCTCATCCTTGAAATTGTAAGACGTCTTACTTCATACATTATATCATGTTCTCTCAATTTTGTTTGTCCGTCAGCTTAATAATAGACACTTTCATAACATTAACGTACCTCAGAAGTGATCATTGCCTTACACACCGTTAAATAAATAAAAAACTTTGTCTCACGTGTTATTGCCAGCCACGAATGCGTTAATGATTTCTGAATAAGAATCAATTACGTTCAATTCTCTATCCATGTTTATACGTGCAAATTAAAAATCGCCGTATGACTGAATGGACATTTTAAAGATGGACTGTTAAAGTGGTATTGGTGCAAGCATATATCATACGGAAAAATCGACAAGTTTAGTTTTTTTTGGCATTAATTTGATTTTCTTGTTTGATTGCCATAACGTTGTTGTCTCAAGTTCGGGGCAGTAATTAACACCGCGACAAGCTTGTTATTGATTATGGCCCAAACAGCAGTATTTCCGTTATAAATTATATTTTCGTCTTTGAGCATGATGATTATTTCCATTTCTGTTTTTTGGTAAAGCAACAGATCCCATGGCAACTCATGTTTGAGCTAATGTAAATGCTTATACAAAGTTTACTTATACTAATATTTTGATACCCCCATCCAGCGCAGTATATTGCATTTGTTGTACTGTGAAAATAACTAGCTGGGGTAAAACCAATAAAAACATGAAGCTACACGAAAGTTGGTATATGGAAAAATAAGTATCACTTATGAGGGAGCAAAAACAAAATGTTAAAAGTATTAATTACGATTATAGTAATAATTTTAGTAATAAGTATCGTATTATATAATTTTATACGTTCTAATAATAAAAAGTAGTGGTAAACTGAGCCCCGATAATTTGGATTATTCCAATTGTCGGGGCTCAGTTTATTTCAACTCTTTTTTTAACTTATATTTCGCCAATCTACAGCTGCCTGTGGCCAATGTACATTACGAATTTGTTCAAGCATAACTGAATGTAATTGGTCTTCAGCATCGGCAAAAATAATCTTTTCATCGTGAAAACCAGCAACTTTGCCAGTCATCGAACTCACCATTTCACCATCGTTTATGAGTTTCAGTTGGACATGAACAACCTGTTTATGTAACCATGCCTGTTTTAAAGGCTGGCTAACTTTTTCCAATGATTGCTCTGGAAGTTGTCTTTCAGGAACCTTATCTCGTTTCATTTTCTTGATGGCGCTGGTATGATCTGAAAGGAAAAAGCCGCCCCACTTGAGCATTCCGCGATCATGATAGTCATTTTTAAAAAATTGTTCGATAACTGATTCATCTACCCGTTTGATAATCATAATCTCATCCCTTACTAATTCTGGTCTGTGCTTGCGGCCAAACTAATTCGCCAAAGCCTTTAAACTGCATTGTGATCTGTGTTTGTTTGCGCAACGAATGTACTACAGACTCTAAGTAGCCTAAATCATAATTCTCTAACGTATGCAGTGGAATGGATTTCTCGCGATGATTTTTTGGCTTAACTTCCAAAAAGAAATTATAAGCTTCATCAAAACGATCACGGACAATCAGCATTTGATAAATAGTTCGTGATTGCCGCAAAAAATCTTTTTCTAATCGTTCCAAAATTACCTTTGCCGCCTGATCGTATGTTTCAATCAAAACTATTACCCCCATTGTGACCGCCAACTAATGACGAACGTTCCAGCATAGTCGCACCATGCAATAAGCTGCTAGCTGGGATCAACGCCGTGTTGCCAAACTGGTCATGAATTTTATCTAACACTCGAATCATTAAATTTTGCTTGATTTGCGCATGTGGATCTTTAAATAAATCTAGTTGCAAACCGTCATTTGCTGACAAATGAGAAAGACTGACGGCAATATTACGAATGCCCTCGCCATCCCATGTTTTTCGAAATAAATACACTAAATACTGGTTAATCTGATCCGGACTATCTGTCGTATCAATTCGCATAGAATGTGCAAAACCACTGCGCCCATCAGTTTCCGCACTAGCATAAGAAAAACCAATCATTAAACTGACACATCCTGTTTGCTGTTGATGATGCCGCATTCGCGAGGCAACCTGACTTCCGATTTCTTTAATTACCGTTTCAATTTCTCTTTGAACCAAATAATCGCGAGCCAAAACTTGGGAATTTCCCCAACGCTTATCATTAGGAGTCAACAGTTTAGATAATTGGCTATGATCAATTCCCCATGCGAGTGCCAAAAGTTGCGTACCGATGATACCAAACTCTTTTTTCAACTCATAGGGATTTGAGTGGGCCAATGCATCCATGCTGTGAATACCAACGCGTTCGAGATGAGCTGCTGTCCGATGCCCAATGCTCCAGACTGATACTAAATTCGTAATCGGCCAAATCTTTTGGGGGAAAGTTTCATAAGTTAACTCACCAATGCGATCATTGTCATGTTTAGCAAACAAATCTAATGCCAGCTTTGCTTGAACCGGATTTTCACCAATCCCAACAGTTGTCCATAAACCTAATTTGTCATGAACTGCCGTTTGCATCCGATGAGCGACTTCTAAAGGTGTTCGTCCGAATAACCGCCAAGATTTCGTCATGTCTAAAATTGATTCGTCAATCGAATAAGGATAACAGTCTTCATCAGCTACAAATTGGGTGAAAATTTCATTAATCTGCAAATTCTTCTTTATGTAAAGATTCATCCGCGGTGGGACAACCTTTAATCGGGAATCATCCGGTAAATCTCGACAACGCGAAACATTGGTGATACCAAATAATTCTTTGGCTTTAGGCGATGCCGCCAGAATCAGACCACCATTAGTATTTTTTGCTTCCGACATGACCACGATAACCGATTCCAAAGGATCATCCTCGCGTGCGACAGACTCAACACTGGCATAAAATGATTTGTTATCAATCATAAAATACACACCATGGGGTTCTCGATCGTAATTCATCGCCATCACCTCTTTGCATTTCATTATACGAACATACGTTCTAAAATGCAACTCATTTATTTAAAAGAATTCAAAAAATAGGATCGAGAAAAATCGTATCTTCTCAATCCTACTTTAATTTTTGTTCAGATTAACTGTTGTGTCTCTCAGCTTTTCTACCTTTATAGCCGAAACGTGCTTAAAAAGGCAGCTTATTCCGCTTGCCAGTTCTTGCGGTCTGAACTTCGGCCACAAGAATGGTCATCGCCCGGAACATATAGGATTATTAGCGTTCTTTGCTAATAATCATCCTCTATGTGGAGTAGTGCCAGTTCTTGCAGTCTGAACTTCGGCCACAAGAATGGTCATCACCCGAAACATAAAAGATTATTAGCGTTCTTTGCTAATAATCATCCTTAATGTGGAGTAGTAGCTACGGTAACTAAACGATTCCAAACCCGAATCATTCAGTTACCTAGGCTATGCTCAGAAGCTAATCGCTCCTTTTAGCACTCTTTTTTATTCAAACACAAACTGATTATGATACAGTTCCGCATAAAATCCCTTTTCATCCAGCAATTGCTCGTGACTACCCTCTTCAATCACCTTACCATCCTTCAACACCACAATCTTATTGGCATTCAAAATAGTCTTCAATCGATGCGCAATCACAAAACTCGTTCTTCCCTGAATCACATTATCCATCGCCTTTTGAATCTTCGCCTCCGTCACCGTATCCACATTTGACGTCGCCTCATCCAAAATCAACAACGTCGGATTCGTCAAAATCGTTCTCGCAATACTAATCAACTGCTTCTGTCCCGTTGAAAACACCGAATTTTCATCCGAAACCTTTGTCTCATATCCCTTTTCCAGACTCATAATGAAATCGTGAATATCCGCCTGTTTCGCAGCCGCATACACCTCTTCATCCGTTGCCTCCGGTTTTCCGAAACTAATATTATCTCGAATCGTTCCCAAAAAATCACACTATCCTGCAACACAATTCCCACATGATCTCGCAAACTTTTCAGATCAATATCACGCACATCCACACCATCAAACGTGACCGAGCCTTCATTCACATCGTAAAAACGATTCAACAAATTCATAATCGTCGTTTTTCCAGAGCCAGTTGGGCCCACCAACGCAACCATATGTCCTTTTTCAACATTCATTGACACATCATGCAAAATCTCTTTACCCTCATTGTAACCAAAGTGTACGTTTTTCAATGCCACTCCGTGTTCCAATCCAGACAGCCGCTTACCATCTTTCGGATTAATCTCATCTGGTTCGTCAAAGGTCTCGTTAAGTCGTTTAGCACCCGTAATAGCCACCTGAAACATACTATAGAGTGAAGAAATTTGTGAAATTGGTTGATAAAATTGTTGTGAATACTGCACGAAAACAACAACCAATCCTAAAGCCGTCGTGCGCGCCATATCGCCATTTAGCGCTAACCAACCTCCAAAGAAGATCACAATTGCCGTATTCACTAGCGACAAGCCATTCATTACTGGAAACAACATCCCCGAATAAACTTGGCCTTTAAACGTGGCCTTACGAACTTTTTCGTTATGTGGTAGAAATCCCTTAATGGCTTCATCTTGCAAACCATTTGTAATCACAATTTTTTGACCACTAATTTGTTCGTTAATATAACCGTTTAATTTTCCAACTTCATCCTGCTGAATATCAACATACTTACGCGTTTTAGAAATCAGAATGACCGCAATAATAATGGCAATCGGCGTTGATGCAATGGTCACCCACGCCAAAGAAATATTTTCGTGAAACATCATAATGATAATTCCAATCATCATCGCGATATTCATCATAATTTCGCCTAATGCTTGATTCAGCGCGTTTGAAATATTATCCAAATCACTTGTGAATCGACTCAAAATATCGCCATCCTGATGCGAATCAAAAAACTTAATCGTCATACGTTGCAGTTTGCCGAACAATCCCCGACGCATCCGGTTCGTAGAGTTTCCTGAAATATAAGTCACCACAATGTTGGAAATAAACATCCCCACCACTGTCAAAACATAGAAAAGAAGTAACATCCAAATTGCCTGCATAAACGAGCCTTTATCACTCACCCCACGCGTCAAGCCAATGACATACTTTGCCAACTCTGTGATTGCTTTCCCCATATAAACAGGCGCCTTCACCTGAAAATAAGTTGAGGCAATAATCGCTAACATTGTCACAGTAAACCCGATCTTATAGCGTTTCATATAGTGATAAAAGAATTTAATTGCTTTCCCGATTTCACTCATTTAGATGGCCTCCTTTCCCTTTTGCGTTGCATAAATTTCTTGGTAAATCCGATTATTTTTAACTAGTTGTGCATGCGTGCCTTCACCAACCAATTTGCCATCATCCATAACAAAAATTCGATCTGCATGCAGCACTGACGCAATTTTTTCCGCAATAATAAAAGTGGTGGTTCCTTTTAATTCGTGATCTAAAGCTTCTTGAACCAATTTTTCAGATTGGGCGTCTAGCGCAGACGTCGAATCATCCATAATCAAAACTTTGGGTTGCCCAATGACGCCCCGTGTAATGGATAAACGCTGTTTTTGACCACCTGAAAAGTTGGCTGACCGTTCTTCCACTGAAGCGTCGTAACGTTCTGGTAACCGATCAATAAACTCGGCAGCCTGTGCAATCCGACTGGCCCGATCCATATCCTTTTCGGACGCATCACTTTTACCTTGCTTTAAGTTATCCCCAATCGTTCCTGAAAATAAAATGGCTCGTTGCAAAACAAAAGCGACTGATTTGCGTAGTGAACGTTCATTTACCTGCTTCAAATCAACGCCACCAACTTTAACCACTCCGGTTTGCGGGTCAAACAAACGCGGGATCATCTGCGCTAAAGTAGACTTTCCGGATCCAGTAGCGCCCACAATTCCGACCATTTCGCCTGCTTTTACCTTAAAATTAATATCCTTTAAAGTTGGCGTTTCATCACCCGCATAGGCAAATGACACGTTTTCAAACTCAACAGAACCATCCAACTCCTGCTCTGTTGAGTTTGAATACGTAATCTCTGGCGCCGTATCCAGCACTTCACGAATTCGTTGTAGTGAAACCATTGCTCGGGCGCTAAAGGTCATCATCATGCCGCCAATAATAATGGCAAACATAACCTGCATTAAATAGTTCACAAACGAAGCAATTGCGGCCACACTACCGGGATCACTCTTAGCCAAATCGCCCACAAAATAAATTGCGGCTACAACTGCTAAGTTTCCAACTAAGGTAAATGCCGGAATCAAAACTGAAAACAAGGTTCCAACAAAAATATTTTGCTCATTTAACTTGTCTGAAACCTCATTAAAACGATCTTTTTCATTTTTTTCTTGATTAAACGATTTTACTACCCGCACTCCAATCAGGTTTTCCTTTGCCAATTCATTGACACGGTCAATTAAGCTTTGCATCAGACCAAAATGGCGATCCATCTGACCAAACGTGGCCGCTGAAATACCAAACACGAGAATGACCAACACCAGAATAATCCACCACAATTGATGGATTGTGTTGATCGCCAAAATAAACGCCCCCACAAACAGAATCGGCACCCGTAGCAGGGTTTGCAGCGCCGTCATAATTAAATTCTGGATTTGATTGACGTCATTTGTTAAGCGCACTACTAAATTGCCGGCCTGAAACTTTTCAATATTTCCAAATGAAAAAGTTTCAATTTTTCGGAAAACAGTTTCCCGAATATCCGCACTCATTGACTGCGCGACTTTAGCGGAGAGAATGGTGTTAAAAATACCCGCAACTAAGCCAATCACGGCAATCACAATTAAATAAATCCCCAACGTTTCGATTTTATGATTCTGATTTTTTAAAATGGCATTAATCACATTTTGTAATAACTTAGGCTGCCAAAGGGTTGATCCTGCCATTACAACGACAGTCACCATGGCCAACAAAATATCTCCCCAGTATTTTCGTGCGTGATCTTTTAAAATTTTCAAATACTTTCCTCCGTTCTGACATCCATGCTATTATGATAACTATACTAATTTATCCAACACTGTTGGATAAGTCAACTAAAAAAACACCAATTTTGAAAAAGCTTGTTGTCCCTCTGGAAAAACAAGATATTATTTCAAATTAGTGTTTAAATAGTTTTAAAAAACAGAACTAAGGAAGTCCAAATCATGCCGAAATCAAAAATCTCACGTCCCCAAATTATTCAAGCCTCACTAAAAACTTTAGCGAATTGCCAATCACTAGACCAGTTTTCCATGCGCAAGGTCGCCACAACCTTACAGATTGATGCTTCCACAATCTATTGGTATTTCGAAAGTAAACAAGCAATTTTACAAGCTATGGCTGATGAAATTGCCGCTCAAATTTCGTTTCCTGATGCCAACTTAGATTGGAAAACTCAACTTAACCAATTGTTTAACAATTTGTTCGATGTCTACACAACGCATCCCCATACCGCCGAGCTCATGATCGAAACTATCCCGTCATCTGAAGTGCGTTTAGCCTTAATGAATCACATTATTGGAATTTTAGTCGATGCCGGATTTAGTGAAACCCAAGGCAGTGCCGCGATGTCCACAATTGATTTCTTTTTAACTGGTTTAGTGATCGACCTTTCAAAAGAACGCCAATTTCGCACTGAGATCAACGACAAACAGGCTGCCTACTTGCATGAACAGGTAACGCAAATTCATCAAATTACCCATGATGAACACTTAGTGCACATGCAAAACTCTGTTAAAAGTCGAAATTCTGAGTCGGCAAAACAACAATTTGAAGCTGGCTTGAAGTTAATTTTGAAAGGCTTGGTTGCAGATAAAGAAGGCTAATCTTGAACTTCAGCAAACTCGCTAACACCTACAAACTGCTCGGCAACATCTTTCAAATAGTTAATACTATTCAAATACTGAGCGATATCGACATATTCGTCATAACCGTGAGAGGAATTATTCCCCGGACCCACGAGAATAATTGGAAATTGTTTCTTGGCTTGGACAAACTCGGACCCGTCGTTAGCACCCGAAGAACTTTCAACAGGCAGGATCTGGTCGAAGTACTGTTCACTAATTTTTTGAGCGAGTTTAGTTAAGAGATTTTCACCATTAATAATAGGGACTTCTGGATAAATGAATTCAATCTTTAACTTCATTTTAGGATCACTCGTGTTCAAATCATCCACAATCTTTTGCAGGTCCGTAAAAATTTGATCATTTGAATATTCCGGAATAGAACGAATATTGCCTTTTAACATGGCATAGTCCGGGACACTATTAACCTGTTTGCCACCATCAATAATATCAATACTGTGGGTCATCTTGCCTAGTTTAGGATTCACTTCATTATGCTGTGCCATCAATTTCTTGGCTGCTAAGTAAAACTGAATCAAATTATCAATCGCGTTAATCCCCATATCGGGACGCGAACTATGAGCAGGCGCACCAATTGAAGTAACTTGATAATCAATCACACCTTTACAACTCGTGATAATGCCGTCCATATGTGGTTCAGTGATAATCAAACCATCCAAATCATCCGCATACCCTGCTTGTGTCAACACATGGGCCCCGTACTCACCAGTTTCTTCACCAACCGTGGCCAACAATTTGAGTTGACCTTCAATTGCAGTTCCACTTTCCAACAATTCCAGCATAATAATTACAGCGGCTGCCAAGCCACTCTTCATATCAGAAGCCCCACGGCCAAATAATTTTCCTGCCTCAGCGTCAACATCCCCAGAAAATGGGCCATGTTGCCACTCTTCCACATTGCCAGGATCCACCACATCCATATGACCGCTAAAGCCAAGGTGTTTGCCGGTTTTGTTCCCCATCGTAACCACTAAATTTGTTCGTCCTTCAGCAAAAGGCACCTTTTTAATTTGAACTTGATCGCTATAGGGTTCAAATAATGAGCTGATATAGTCAGCAACCCTTTCTTCGTGATCATTTACAGATTCAATTTGAATCAAGTTTTGTAAGATAGTAATTTTTTCGTTATCAGTCATAAGCAATTTCTCCCTTTATTTTACGGATGCGTATTGATATAACGCTTTTCCAGCTTGGTTTGAATAGGTAAGTCCTTTGACATTCTTGCTAACTAAATGCGTAGCTGTCGATTGATAAAGTGGCACAATCCCTTGTTTAGCCATCAAGTACTTATCAGCTTCTTGCATCAATGCCCAACGTTCACTCGTTGTATGATTATTAGTGTCATCAATTTCACTCATTAACTTGGTGTAATGTTTGTCAGCCCATTTAGTGAAGTTCACTGGATCTTGACCATTACCAAGTTGGAGGAATTCTTCAGGATCTTGATAATCGCCCGTCCAACCATCTAGGTTAATATCATAATCGCCATTTGACGCAACACCAATATGTTGGGAATGAGGCATTGGCTTAATTTCAATGGTTAGCCCCTTCAAGTATTTAGACGCTTGGCCTTGAATGTATTGCCCCACTTGTTTATCAGTTGAGGTGTTATCAACTAACATTGTTAAAGTCATTTTCTTTTTGCCCAACTGCTTTTGAACGAGTTTCCAATCTTTTTGCGCTTCTGCAACGTTGAAGGAGAGTAAGTTACCCACTTCACTTGCGAAATCTTTACCATTCTTAGCATCCGTAGAATCCCCTTTTGGCACCATATTAAGTGCTGGAACGGAACCATCTGCCAAAACTTTAGAAGTCATCGTTTTTCGATTTAGGATTAAGCTAATTGCTTTGGATAAGTTCTCATTACTGGTTGCCTTATGTTTGTAATTGAATTCGAGAAACGCCATTCGCGAAATTAACTGTGTGCTCAGATTTTTAGTATTGGCAAACTGACTCACGGTTTGTCCCGAAATCGCTGTTTCTTGAACTTTGTTACCTTTAAACAAGTTAACGGCCGTGGTGTCATCCTTAACAACCTGGACGTTCACTTTACTTAATTTAACTTGTTTGGCGTTCCAGTAATAAGGATTCTTAACATATGACCAAGTATCCCTAGTGGCATTCCAACCAACCAATTTATAGGCGCCACTGGAAACGACTTTAGTTGATGATGTCCCATAATTAGAACCATATTTTTTAACATACGAACTATAAACTGGATACAACGATGTTGCTAAAACAGTCTTTAGATATGGCTCTGGTTTTGAGAGCTGAATTTGAAGTGTATGTTTATTCAATGCTTTGACTCCTAAAGCAGAAGGTTTCAGTTTGCCATCTTGAACGGCTTGATAATTTTTGACATATGTCAGTAAGTTAGCCACTTGAGATTTAGTGTCAGGATCTACTTGGCGCTGAAATGAAGTTGCAAAGTCTTGCGCTGTAATCGCCTTACCGTTTGACCATTTCGCGTTCTTCTTAATTTTAAACGTGTAAGTTTTTCCACCATTCGTTGGTGTGACAACCTTCGTCGCAATGCCCGCGACAACTTTTTGATTCTTATCGAGTTTGTATAAACCTTCGTCCGTTTGTGCAAACAAACTACCACTATTTGTGTCACCGCCTTTATTCGGATCGGCCGTCGCTGGATTACCAGCTAGTGTGACATTAATCGTTTCCGTATCACTGTCTGCCTTACTTGATGAACAGCCCGCAAATAAAATCCCTGAAAATAAAATTGCCCCTAATGCTAAAAATTTATTTTTCACATCGTTACCCCTTAATGGTATTTATATTCATATTTTCTTTTATTTAAAGAATAAATATTCAATAACTGTATATTAGCATCTTCTCATAAAAAGTCAACGCATTTTTAATTATTTATACAAAAAAATCCATAAATAACGATTTTTACTCATCATTTATGGATATACGCAGTTATTTATTCAATTTTAAATTTACTTGATAGTTATAAAGGAAACTTTCTTCAAAAGCTATTTTTGTTTTTACTGTTTTCCCATAGTTCACAATAAGAGCGTGGAAATTTTGCCATTTTTCAAGATCAAAAGTAACTTGAGCTTCTATTAACGCTTGGGCTTGTTGATATTGACTAGGCAATTTACATCCCAGCCACCCAAACAACCGCCGTGAATAGGCATCAACCATAAAATTGGGCTTATCCAAAACGTACATTAAAATGTAATCAGCAGTTTCATTACCAATTCCTTTCAGACTTAGTAATTCATGGCGCAAATCTGCTTGATGATAAGTTTTTATTTTGGCAAGATCGAATTGATAGTTTTCGAGCCAGTGGCAGATATTAAAAATAGTTTGTGTTTTGCGTGTATAGAATCCGCTGGTACGAATTAAATCTGTGAGTTCTTCTAAACTTAAATGTTCAATCTTTTCTGGATCAAAATTAGTTGCTGTTTTGAGTTTCAATAGACTTGGTGCCACATTTTTCCAATTGGTATTTTGTACGAGAATTGACCCATAAATAACTTCCCAAGGCGACTCGGCCCAATCAGTGCCATCTTGCAGCCAAACTTGTGGACCCATGTTGGTTTCCATAATATTGTATAACTCATTTAAAGTAATTTTTGTTGCTTTCATCGGCGATTTTGCCACCAATTATAAAGATATCCGCCCACCACAATGATGATCAGCACAATGATTTTTGCTGTCGTTCGTGGAAACGGAATGTGGTTAAGTCCGAGTACTAAATTAGAAAATAATATCATATGATCGCTCCATTCTTCACTGTTTATATTCTTATAAAGTCCTGAAGAAAGCAAATAAAAGTGCTGAATAGTGTGATTAAATTTCGTATAGTAGCTTTTTAAAGCATAGACTATATTCATTTATGAAATCGTTTTAATTTGCTTTAACTTGCCACTAATGAAGTCCAAATCAATTTGAGTTAGAATGGACTTAACAAATTTATATATAAAGGGAGTTTTTACATTGATGGAAAAAGCTTGTACCACAGTTTTAGTCGGCAAAAATGCTTCCATTGACGGTTCAACCATGGTTGCCCGTAATGACGACACATTTTTACCAATTGCACCCCACCGTTTCTATATGCATCCCGCAGAAAGTGATGTAAACGAAACAATCACTTCGTCACAAAACGGCTTTACTGCTAAATTACCAAATAACGGCTACCGCCATAGTGCGGTTCCAAATATCAACCCTGCTAAAGACGGAATTTACGACGAAAGTGGCTTTAACGAAAAAAATGTCGCTATGAGTGCTACTGAAAGTGTCTACGGCAATCCTAAGAGTCTCGCTTATGATCCTTTGATTCCCGGCGGATTAGCTGAAGACAGCATGCCAACAATGGTTTTACCATATATTGACTCTGCTAAAGATGGTGTTTCTTATTTAGGTAAATTAATTGCCAAATACGGTTCACCTGAAGGCAACGGTGTTATTTTTAGTGATAAGAATGACGTGTGGTACATGGAAATCGTTACCGGCCATCACTGGGTTGCTCAACGCATTCCCGATGATGCTTATGCAGTTGCTGCAAACCAGGTTGCCATCCAACAGATTGACTTCAATGATCCTGACAATTTTATGTGGTCAGAAGGTATCCAAGAATTTGTCGAGACTAATCATTTGAACCCTGATAAAACTGGTTGGAATTTCCGTCACATTTTTGGCACTTCTACTGAAAAAGACCGTCACTACAACACACCCCGTGTTTGGTTTGGTCAACATTACTTGAATCCAGAGATCGAACAGGATCCACAATCAAGTGAGTTACCTTTCATTTGCCATACAGAACACAAAATTTCTGTTGAAGATGTCGGTTACGTTTTGAGCTCTCATTACAACGAGACTCCTTACGATCCATTTGGTCATGCTGACGATAAAGATCGTTTGAAGTTCCGTCCAATTTCAATGAACCGGACTCAAAACTCACACGTTTTGCAAATTCGTAACAACGTGCCTGATGAGCTTTCCGCTATTTTCTGGTTAAACTTCGGTGTGCCTGCATTCAGTCCATACGTGCCATTCTACAACAATGCTACTGACACAGACCCAAGTTACAGCAACACTTCCGAAACAATGAATTTGGATGATGCTTACTGGATGTACCGAGCCCTCTCATCTGTTGTGGAAGGTCACTACAGCAAATTTATTCAAGAAGATATCGATTATTTAACCGCCTCACAAGAACAATTACGGGCACGGGTTGCTGAAATCGACAAGAAGGCTGCTGATTATTCAGACGATAACTTAACTGAATACTTAACAGACGCCAACCACGAAACTGTGGCAGCTATGAAGAAACGAACAATGACCTTGTTCTATCACTTGTTAACTGAAGGTTTAACCCTTTCAAAATTAACATTTAATATGGATAAAAACCTTTAAAAATAGCCTAATAACAATGAAACAGCTTGGAACTCCAATGTTCCGAGCTTTTTTGTTCGTATGTGAAAATGCACTATACTGCATTTTCATAACAAAACGGACTCAAAATGCATTACGTTGCATTTTAGTGACGATTTTCACAAATAAGGCAGTATCCTGCATTTTACCTAAAGAATTCTCTTCAAAAATCCGCAAACAAAAAATCAAGCCGTTCTCTACACGAGATTGACTTGATTTTTAAATATGTGTTTATCTATTTTTCAACGTGCGCCCACTTATAAT
>NZ_BJWE01000022.1 GCF_007990205.1 Pediococcus parvulus
GACCTTTAGATGAGTAAACAAAAAATGAGTGAATTTCGGCAAGTTGTCGAAAATTCGCTCATTTTTTTTGCTTTTTAGGTTTCTTTGTTTCGGTGTTGCGTTTCAGAAACTTATTCTTCTTGTCTGCTGTAGTTTTGTCTTCTACAGGTGCAACAAATTTATCTAACATCTTTTCAAGGTTAATCTCTTGTTTAATTTTCAAACCCATTCTCATCACTCCTTGCGCCTATCATAACAGATTTTATATCATCTGTCAGCAAATTAAGAAATATACATTTAAAAGCGAATATAGCGTTCAAAACGTGCATAAAACAAATTTATTTCTAATAAAGCTTGCATAAATAATCAAAAGAAGCTATACTTCATATATTCTATTTGATGCAGGGAGTTGCGATTATGAAAAAAAAGTTTTTAGAAATTATTACAATTGTTGGATTGTTGTTTACCCTATTGCCATTTGGAAGTATCAACGCTGCTAGCTCTGAGACGAGTTCAAACGATCAATCATTGGCAAAGATTCAGAAGAAAGGCGTTTTGGTTTTAGGAACCAGTCCTGATTATGCTCCTTATGAATTTCAAGCCACTAAAAATGGCAAGAGTATTGATGTGGGAATGGATATCAGCATTGCCAAGCAGGTGGCAAAAGATCTCGGCGTAAAACTTAAGATCAAAAACATGGATTTCGATTCCTTACTTGTTGCCCTCCAAACGGGTAAGGTTGATATGGTTATGGCTGGGATGAATCCAACCGCTGCTCGTCGAAAGAACGTGACCTTCTCGCATATTTATTATAAGGGTGGTCAAGATATCGTTATTAATAAAAAGGATGCCGGTATCTACAAGAGCAAAAAGTCATTTGTTGGTAAAACCGTCGGCGCACAAACCGGAACCATGCAGTACAACATGGCAAAAAAACAAATTTCTAATGTGACTGTAAAAGGATTCGATAAAGGTGCTGATTTAATTTTAGCCCTGCAAACCAATAAAATTGACGGAATTGTGATGGAAAAACCAAGTGCTGAAGCATACGTCAAAAACAATCCACAACTCAGTTTGATTAATGGTAATTTTAATTTGAGCTCTAACGAAAGTAGTTCAGCAGTGGCCTTCCAAAAGGGTTCATTTACCCTTGCTGCAGCCGTAAATAAAAGCTTGGCCAAGATTAATAAGAAAGATTTAATCAACAAAGTTTACTTAAAAGAAGCCGGAACCCATATGAAGACCAATACAGTCGATACATCAATGACTCACTATTGGAAATACTTTGCTAAAGGGATTGGTTATACCTTACTTATTTCCGCGTTTTCTGTGTTCTTTGGTTTTATCTTAGGAACTATCTTAGCATTTATGCGTTTAAGCAGAAACAAATTATTAAAACTAGTGTCAACAGCATACATTGAATTTGTGCGAGGCACACCTTTGATGGTTCAAATTATGTTTGTTTATTTTGGAATTGGATTAATCGTTAATTTGCCAGCTTTAACTTCAGGGATTATTGCCGTATCTCTTAATAGTGGTGCGTACGTTGCCGAAGTTATTCGTGGAGGAATTAATTCCGTTGATAAAGGGCAAACGGAAGCGGCTAGGAGCCTAGGGCTTTCCAAACAAGGTACGATGCGTTATGTTGTTTTACCACAGGCCATAAAAAATATTTGGCCAGCACTTGGAAATGAATTCATTTCATTAATCAAGGAAAGCTCAATTGTTTCAATTATTGGTGTTACCGATTTGATTTATCAATTGAAGATCGTTCAGTCTGATACTTATCGTGGAGTTGCGCCTATTGTTGTGGCAATGCTGTTATACTTTGTTGTTACGTTTGGTCTTTCGAAACTTTTGGGTTATTTTGAAGGGAGAATGAAACATGCCAACTAAAATTCTAGACATTCAAAAATTAAATAAAAAATATCATGAAACCGAAGTGTTAAAAAATATTTCTGAAACTGTTGAAAAAGGGCAAGTTATTTGTGTCATTGGACCATCTGGAGCAGGTAAAAGTACGTTTCTCCGTTGTTTAACTTTATTAGAACAGCCAAGTGATGGTCATGTGCTATTTGAAGGCACGGATCTTACTAATCTTAAAGAAAAGCAACTAGATGAACTCCGTGAAAAAATGGGGATGGTTTTTCAAAGTTTCAATCTCTTCCCTAATATGACAGTAATTGACAATATTAAATTGGCTCCTATGAAGGTTAAGAATTTATCAGATGAAGATGCCACAAAAACAGCCGAGAAATTACTGGCTCAAGTAGGTTTGTCTGATAAGGGCGCTGTTTATCCAAGTAGCTTATCAGGTGGTCAGCAGCAACGGGTTGCAATCGCCCGAGCACTTGCAATGGAACCTGAAGTAATGTTGTTCGACGAACCGACATCTGCTTTAGATCCAGAAATGGTTGGTGATGTTTTGAAGGTTATGCAAGAGCTGGCTAAAGCTGGTATGACGATGGTTGTTGTTACCCATGAAATGGGGTTTGCACGGTCAGTAGCCGATCAGATCTGGTTTATGGACGGTGGGTACATTCAAGAAAAGGGAACCCCTGAAGAATTTTTTGATCATCCAAAAAGTGAACGTGCTCAAGATTTTTTGTCAAAGGTATTGGTTCAATAAAATTGTCGGTTTAAAGCATACGATAAGAGTAAAATCTTATGGTATGTTTTTGTTTTTTTACAAGCGAATGTACGTTTGGCTTTATTGTTGCCCTAAGCCATGAAAGGCGTTATAATATTACAAGTTCTTTACATTAGGAGGTGAAATCGGATGGCATCAGAGCACATTGAGCATAAGTTAGCTTTGCTACCAGATTTACCTGGTTGTTATCAAATGAAAAATATTAATAGCCAGATTATTTACGTAGGAAAAGCAAAAAATTTAAAAAATCGTGTCCGTTCATATTTTAAAAGCTCTCATGACGGAAAAACAGCCCGTTTAGTTTCTGAGATCGCCGATTTCGACTATATTGTCACATCTAGTGATAAGGAAGCTTTCTTACTAGAGATTACGTTAATTAAAAAATATCAACCGTACTTTAATATCAAGCTAAAACGGGGAACAGGTTATCCGTACATTAAGATTACCAATGAAAGAGACCCACAGATGTTGATTTCTGGGGATGTAAAAAAAGACGGCGCTTATTATTTTGGCCCGTATCCTAATGTTTATGCGGCAGAAGAAACATTACACTTTTTGCAAAAAGTGTATCCTTTACGCCGGTGTACAGGATTTCAGCACCGACCATGTTTGTATTATCATATGGGGCAGTGTTTGGGTGCTTGTTTTAAAACAGTTCCGCAAGAAGAATATGCAAAACAAATTACCCGCATTAAATCGTTTTTGAATGGAAATGTGAAGACTGTGAAAAAGCATCTCGTTACTCAAATGGATGAGGCTTCTCAAAATTTAGAGTTTGAACGGGCGGCTGATATTCGTGATCAGATTCACTATATTGAAGTAACGGTTGAAAAGCAAAAAATCATTTCCAATGATCATACACCAAGAGATCTTTTCAACTTTTACATGGATAAGGGATGGCTCTCAATTCAGGTGTTTTTTATTCGACAAGCACGTTTAATGAAGCGTGAAAAACGACTTTTTCCAGTTGTTAGTACGGCAACCGAGGAATTGACCACCTTTATTCTGCAATTTTATAATCAAAAGAATAATTTGCTTCCAAACGAAGTTCTTGTGCCAGCTGGTATTGAAAACCAGGTTATCAGTGATATCTTGAAGATTCCTGTTCGCACACCTCAGAGAGGCCAAAAACGTGATTTAATGAATTTAGCTCAGGAAAATGCCAAAATCACTTTGGAAGAGAAGTTTCGGTTGCTTGAACTTGATGATTCTAAGACAGTGGGGGCAATGAAAGAAATTACGGATGCTCTTGGAATTCCGACTGGACATCGAATTGAAGCTTTTGATCATTCTCATATTCAAGGAGCAGATCTTGTTTCAGCAATGGTTGTTTTTACAGACGGTCAACCGGATAAGAAGATGTATCGTAAGTACAAGCTCACCACGGTGGATCATGCGGATGAAGCAGCAAGTACCCGTGAAGTGATACGAAGACGCTACACAAGGCTTTTAAAGGAACATCAGAGCATGCCTGACTTGATATTAATGGATGGTGGGGATATCCAGTTAAATGCAGTCAAAGATGTGCTGGTAAATGAATTAAATCTTCAGATTCCAGTTGCTGGAATGGTTAAAAATGATAAACATAAAACGGCGGATTTGCTTTTTGGTCCACAAGACAAGCATGTATTGTTAGATCCAAAGAGCCAAGGCTTCTATTTGGTTCAACGCATTCAAGATGAAGTGCACCGGTTTGCTATTACTTTTCATCGACAGGTGCACACGAAGCACTCCTTGAGTTCACGGCTAGATGATATTGCTGGGGTCGGACCAAAAACGCGAAATAAACTTTTACGTAAATTTGGATCGATGCGACGAATTGCAGAAGCAAGTGTGGATGACATGCGTGAGTTGGGCATTCCGGAGAATGTGGCAAAAACGATTAAAATTTCCCTAAGTGGATCCATTAAAAGCAAAGTATAGATGGAAATAGCCGCATAGATTAATCTGAAACAAAAAGAATTCAGAATCATTATAAAATAAGACTGATATCTGCTAAAATAGGAGTATTAGATTAGAAAAAGTCACGCTAAACAGTATTGGAGAAAAATATGTTTGTTGATCAAGTTAAAATTAATATCAAAGCTGGCAACGGTGGTAATGGAGTAGTTGCTTTTCGTCGCGAAAAATTTGTTCCCAACGGCGGGCCTGCTGGTGGCGATGGTGGCCGCGGTGGCGACGTAGTTTTTAAAGTGGATTCCGGATTAAGAACTTTGATGGATTTTCGTTATCAGCGTAAATTCAAAGCTGCATCTGGTAGTAATGGTATGAATAAACAAATGACTGGCCGGAGTGCAGAAAATTTGGTCATTCGTGTTCCAGGGGGAACCATTGTTAAAAATACAGAAACTGGCGCCGTGATTGGTGATTTAGTGGATAACGATGATACTTTGGTTATTGCCAAAGGTGGTCGCGGCGGTCGCGGAAATATGCATTTTGCAAGTCCCAAAAATCCCGCACCTGAAATTGCTGAAAATGGGGAACCTGGTCAAGAAATCAGTGTGCAACTTGAATTACGTTTGTTAGCTGATGTTGGCTTGTTAGGATTTCCTTCAGTAGGGAAATCAACGTTACTTTCAGTTGTTACAAGTGCCAAACCAAAGATTGCTGAATACCACTTTACAACGTTGGTTCCAAATTTAGGGATGGTTCAACTTGATGACGGACGCGACTTTGTCATTGCTGATATCCCGGGATTAATCGAAGGTGCTTCACAAGGAGTTGGCCTAGGCTTTGAATTTCTTCGTCATGTAGAGCGAACAAAAGTTTTACTACATTTGGTTGATATGAGTGGCGTAGAGGAAGAAAATCCGTTTGAAAGTTATGAAAAGATTAATCAAGAATTAAGCAAATATGATCCCGATTTAATCAAGCGTCGGCAAATTATTGTGCCTACTAAAATGGACATGCCAGATGCAGAAGAAAATTTAAAGAAGTTCCGTGAAAAATTACAAAAATCTGTTGGTCCAAATGAAGTTCCAGATATTTTTCCGATTTCATCTGTCACACATAAAGGTCTTCAGCCATTAATGCAACATACAGCTGATGTTCTTGAAACAACACCAGATCCAATTGAAACGCCAGTTGTTTCAGACGATGACGTCACGTATGCTTATACACCTAAAAAGGCATTTAAAATTGAACAAGATGAGGATGGCACTTGGGTATTATCTGGTGAAAAGCTTGAGCGGTTATTCAAGATGACGAATACCGAACATGATGACAGTTTAATTCGTTTTGCGCGTCAAATGCGTGGTATGGGAGTTGACGATGCTCTTCGCAAGGCCGGTATTAAGAATGGGGATACTGTCCGAATTCTTGATTTTACGTTTGAATTTGTTGAGTAGGTTAACTTATTTATAGAGGAATTGTGTATGGATTATGAAAAACAAAATTCTCTTGGCAAAAACGGGAGAAGCAGTGGTTCAACCCATGAAAATAATCAATCAGTAAAAAAAGAACAGGGGAAAAGACTGAAGAATAGTCGTTATATTAGTGGTTTTGATGGGCTTAGAACCTTAGCATTATTGGGTGTTATTCTTTACCATCTTTTACCGTATGACGTTAAGGGTGGGTATTTAGGTGTATCCATCTTTTTTGCCATATCTGGTTATTTAATTACTGATTTGTTTGTACAAGAGTGGGATCAAAATGGTTCAATTAAGGTACTATCATTTTATAAACGACGGGTTAAACGGCTTTACCCAACTTTGGTGGTTGTTTTAATCGCAACTACAGCTTATATGACTTTGTTTGCTCGCAACCTACTGGAAAATATTCGTAGTATTGTGTGGACTAATTTACTTTTCGTTTATAATTGGTGGCAAATTGGTAATGGTCAATCCTACTTTGATAGATATAACGGTGAATCACCATTTACCCATCTTTGGTATCTATCAGTAATTGGCCAGTATTATTTTATTTGGCCCATTGTGCTTATCGGTTTGTTAATTACCTTTAAAAATCGGGGCCATATTTTGGGTATTTTAAACGGTTTGGCAATTGTTTCAGCGATTCTGATGTTTATTCTCTATGATCCGTCCAATACTAATCGCGTTTATTACGGATCGGACACACGGATGACTCCCTATTTATTGGGAGCTGCATTGGCTTTTCTCTGGCCATCGACTCATTTGAATCCAAAGCTTAATAAAAATGGTCGCTGGGTACTCAATGTTTTAGGACTTGGGTCACTAGCAGTAATCATTTGGATGGGTTTGACATTAAGTGGAACCGGAAATTTTGCCTATCATGGTGGGATGTTGTTATTTTCGATATTCTCTGTGATTTTAATTGCTGTAATTGCACATCCGGGAACCAAATTTGGTAATTGGTTTAGTAATCCATTGTTTGCTTGGATTGGTAAACGAAGTTACGGAATCTATTTATATCAGTTTCCTGTCATGATTTTTTATGAAAAAGCAGTAGTAAATATTGCTGTTCATCCGTTGATGAATGCGTTGATGGAAGCCGTGATCATTGTGATCATAAGTGACTTTTCCTATCGCTTTGTTGAAGTGCCATTAGCTCATTTCAATTTCGGGAATCCTTTTATTTTCTTGAGAAATTTGGTTAGACGAGACTCAAAATTTGGCAACAAACGGTACATTGCAATTCCTGTGATTCTGATTTTGATAGTTGCTAGTGTTGGAGTTGTTAGTGGTTCTGGCAAAAATGGCAATCACCACAGTGCCTTACAATTGAATATTACAAAAAATAAGAAAAAGTCATCAAAACAAAATGCAAAAGCTTTAGAAGCACAAAAACTAGCTAAATTAAAGAAAAAGCAGCGAGAGGCACAGTTGGCCAGTATTAAAAAAGAAAAAGCCATCAAGCTAACCGATGCGGAAAGAAAAATCAAAACAAAGTACAAGTTGGAGCCTTCTGAAGTAAAATTGGCTCAAAAAATGTCAGTGACCGGGGTCGGTGATTCCATCATGGCTGATACTTCTGATGATTTGCAGGAGGTATTTCCTAATGCCTATATTTCGGCAAAGGTTGGTAGACAAGTTTGGCAAGCAACAAGTTTATTAAAACAGTTGGCCGCCCAAGGTAACTTGAGTAGTAATGTTCTAATAAATTTGGGCACTAATGGTGCCTTTACAACTCAGCAGTTAAAGACAATTGTGTCCGTGGTTGGCAGTAAACGGGAAATATTCTGGGTAAATGTGCATGTTCCTACTCAGAATTGGGAATCGACGGTTAATAAGACGATTGCCAATTCCGCAAAGCGTTACAAAAATATTCATGTGATTGGTTGGTATGATGCAAGCCTGAAACAAACCGGATGGTTTTATGGAGATCATGTCCATCCTAATATTGAAGGTAGCAAAGAATATACAACGCTTGTGACAAAAGCAATTGTTAAGTACGGTAGTGAAGACTAAATTCGAGAGTTGGGAAAAGTAAAATATTGAGTTTTTTGGGCTTCGCTAAACCCCAGGCTTAATTACTATCATGCTTGAACATGTTTCAAAAATTAATACGTATACACAAAAAAAGTTGCAGAGATTCTGCAACTTTTTTATTTAAAATGGAATTTTTGTAACCAGTGAATCTTTAGAAAGGGATTTGCCACTGATACTATAGGTGCTTGAAAATTGAATGGAACAACTGTGTAGTCTGTTTGCGAGATTATTTGGAACCAAAGTAACTACCGTCGTGTTAATTGTTTTTCCTGCCCTAATTTGTTTGCCAGCAGAACTATCAACCATATTGCTAATCGGTGTACCAGCATAATTAGCAGAAAGCTTGACATAATTAAGACCGCCAACAATTATTGTAGAGTTACTTTCGTTTTTGATCGTGTATTTAATTTGTAAAGTGTAATAGGTAGAACCAATACCTGTATTGCTAAACGCCGTGGAAACCATTTTTTTTGCCTTTGCCGTTTTGGCTTCGTTTTTAATCAAACGAACCTGTTTGATTTGAAATTGGAGCGGCCGGTTGATGATGGTTTGATCAACTTTTTTGATCTTATCAAGGGTTAACTTTGTCCCAAAAGAATCATAAGAAAACTGCTTAGGCAAGTTTAAATCACCATGGGCAACATATCTGGCGCTTTTTTTAATGTTTTTTGGAACTGTGTAACTTGATGATTCTTTGGTATTTGTGGAATTGTTTGTCGAAGAAGCAGATGCACTGGAAGCGGAGGCACTACTTTCTTTACTAATTGAACCGCTGTTTTTATGGACATTTTTATTTTGATTTTTGAAAGTAACTTTTCCTTTGTCCTGATAGCGTGTTTCGTGAGTTGAATTTCCACACCCGGTTAAAAATGTTGTGCTGAGTAGTAAAAATATGACAATTTTTTTCATGTTGGTTTCATCCTTTATCCTAAAATTAACTTACCACTACGTAAATGATAGCCAAATAACTTATGGGGGCCATTTTTTGAAAACGCAAGTTGGGCAGCACCACTAATTGTTTGAGCTCTAGCCTTAAATTGATCCAACGTTAAGGCTTTTTTACCGGCGACCATAATTAACCAGTTGTCTTCAATTCTTAAAGATTCGACCGGAAAATTACGTTTATCCTGAACAAAATACACTTGTAAATGTGGATCAAGTTCGGCCACTGATAAATTAAAATCGACTAATCGCATTTGTATTCTCCATTATATCGTTTGAATTTGGTTTATTTGTTACAAAATTAATTATAATTGATTACAGATACCATATGAAGTGTAAACTAAGAGGGTTGCCATAGCAAATCAGGGCAGTTTTGTGGTATGGTATTTAGGTAGGATTTATAAACAAGAGCAAATGGGGAACGACGTGTTATGGAATTAGAATTTTTAGGAACCGGAGCAGGTGTTCCCGGTAAATTTAGAAATGTGACAAGTGTGGCTTTGAAGCTTTTAGATGAGCGTAATTCGATCTGGCTTTTTGACGTGGGTGAGGGCACGCAACAACAAATTTTGCGCACCAATATTAAACCTCGAAAAATTGACAAAATTTTCATTACGCATTTACATGGCGACCATTTATTTGGCCTACCAGGATTGTTAAGTAGTCGTTCTTTTCAAGGCGGCGAATCAGAATTAATTATTTACGGACCCAAAGGCATTCGTCAGTTCGTTCAAACGGCAATGCGCATTTCAGATTCACATCTCTCCTATCCAATTCGCTTTGTTGAGCTAGGAGACGAGGGCGTGATTTTTGAAGATAATAAATTTAAAGTTTCTTTTTTGCGGTTGGACCACCGTATTGAAAGTGTCGGTTATCGAATTGTTGAAAAATCACATCCAGGACAATTGCAGGTTGAAAAACTTAAACAGCTTCACATACCATCAGGGCCAGTTTATGGGCAACTAAAGCGTGGCGAAAAAGTCACACTTGAAGATGGTCGAGAGATTGATGGCAAAGAATTTCTTGGCAAACCGCAACGGGGAAGAATCGTTGCCATTTTGGGTGATACTCGAAAAACCAAGAATAGCTTGGTCCTTGCAAAGGATGCTGACGTATTAGTTCATGAAAGTACCTTCGCTAAAAATGAGAGCAAACTGGCGCGTAATTACTATCATTCAACAAATGTGCAGGCGGCAGGAATTGCCAAACAAGCTAATGTTCATCGGCTCATTTTGACACATATTTCGGCGCGATATACTGGTAAAATGGCCAATGAACTGCAAAAGCAAGCTCAAACAGTGTTTAAAGCGACAAAAGTTGTTCACGATTTTGATGTTATTAATATTCCACTTAGATAATTGAGGAGTGATCATATGTTAGCGCGGTTAAAAGAGTTGCGTAATCTCGAAGGTAAGTTGGTTTTGATTACCGGTGCTTCAAGTGGTTTGGGTAAATTAGTTGCTTATGAAATGGCAGAACGTGGGGCTAGTGTCGTTTTGTGTGCACGTAATGTGGAAGAACTTCGCAAAGTGGCTGAGAGATGTAAGGAAATTTCGCAAGCTGACGCGTTTGTGGTCAAGCTTGACGTTTCAGATTCTGAAGCTATTGATCACCAACTAGAGCACGTTTTGCAAGACATTGGATCAATTGATGTTTTGATTAATAGCGCAGGTTTTGGCTTGTTTGAACCTTTCAAAGATATTGAGATGCAACCAGTTGAGAAAATGTTTCGAGTGAATGTTTTAGGGCTAATGTATGTGACTCAAAAAATTGCGCAACAAATGATTAAAATGGGCCGGGGACAAATCTTTAACATTGCTTCCGTTGCGGGAAAGATTGCAACACCAAAATCGACTGCTTATTCTGCTACTAAGTTTGCAGTAATTGGTTTCTCAAATGCTTTGCGCCTTGAATTACGGCCATTAGGTGTTCAGGTGACAACCGTTAATCCAGGACCAATGGATACAAACTTCTTTAAGCGTGCGGATCCAAGTGGTCATTATTTTGACGCTGTTAAGTTACTTGCCTTGTCGCCAGAAAAAGTTGCTCATCAAATTGTTGAGGCAGTTGGCTATCGACGCCGTGAAATCAATGCACCGACCTACATGGAAATTATTCATCGTGGGTACGAGCTTTTCCCAAACTTTGGTGATTTGTTGGCAAGTAGTTCTTTTTTTAATCGAAAGTAAGGAATATAGATATGAAGAATCAATGGCGAGTTATTATCATTTTAATTTTAGTTTTGTTGGTGGCGCTTTTCGCTGTCGTCAATGTGAATGAAGTTCCTTTGAGTTTATTATTTACCACGGTGCACTGGCCACTTGTTTTGGTTATTTTAGTTTCCTTAGTTGCCGGAGCATTGATCACTTTTTTAGTGTCAATGGGTACAGTGATGGCACAAAAAAAACAACAACGAGTGGAAATGGATGTTGCTACCAAAAAGATTGATGACCTCCGTGAAGAAAATGAATCATTAAAACGACGTGTAAACAATGTTAGTAACGAAAATGGGCAAAAAAATCATAATCTTGAAGAGCTTTAGTTTCTGTGAGATTGTGAGAATTGAATACTAAAAATTGGGCGAAAGCAAGTATCTCTGTAGGGATCAACTTTCGTCCACTCTGTTTTTATTGATTAGGAAGTGGAATCGTGCTGAAATCAAAGTTCAAATGGCAATTGCCGAAAAGCGATGTGTCATCAGACAAAATTAAAGAAATTATGGATGCCTGCCAGTTAAGTGAAATTGCGGCAAAGGTTTTAATTAATCGGGGCTATGATACGCCCGAGAAGGCAACAAAGTTTTTAACACTGGATCCGGAAGCTATCCATGATCCATTTTTGTTGCATGACATGCAAAAAGCCGTGGATCGCATTCAGTCTGCCATTGTAAAGAATGAAAAAATTGTGGTGTACGGCGATTATGACGCTGATGGGGTAACCAGTACCACGATTATGTTTGAAACGTTAAATGAATTGGGTGCAAACGTTGATTATTTCGTTCCAGATCGCTTTAAGGATGGCTACGGTCCCAACATGGCTGAATATCAACAATTTGTTGAAAATGGCGTGAACTTAATGGTGACTGTCGATAATGGTATTGCGGGGAACGAACCGATTGAATACGCAGTGACACACGGGATGGATGTTGTGGTGACTGACCATCATGAGTTGCCTGAAAAATTACCCAACGCAACTGCCATTGTGCATCCACGCTATCCTGGCGCACACTATCCATTTTCAGATCTTTCTGGAGTTGGAGTTGCGTTTAAGGTGGCCTCAGCTTTGTTGGATGAGGTGCCAGAAGAATTTCTAGATTTAGTTGCCATTGGGACAGTTGGGGATCTGGTATCACTTACTGATGAAAACCGTTTCTTAGTAGCTAGTGGTTTAAAAGTTTTAAGTGAAGGTCAACGTGTTGGTCTCAGTGCGTTACTCAAGGTGAGTGGGTTAGAAAACCGACAAATCAATGAACAAGATATTGGCTTCACACTGGCTCCGCGTTTAAATGCGGTTGGTCGAATTGGTAACGCAGGAGAAGCAGTTGAATTGCTGACGACATTCGATGACGAAAAGGCGGAGTTGATTGCCAAACACATTGATTCTGTAAATGATCAACGGAAACAATTAGTTGATATGGTGTACAATGAAGCCATTTTGCAAGCGAAATCTCCAGAAAATCTTGCGCGTAAGACTTTGGTGATTACCGGAATTGGCTGGCATCAGGGAGTTTTAGGAATTGTGGCGAGTCGATTAGTAGAAGCTACTGGTAAACCAACTTTAGTTTTAAGTGGCAGTGAAACCGACACAAATTTAAAGGGTTCCGGTCGCAGCGTGGAAGCTCTGAACTTGTTTGAGGCTTTGAATACAAATCGTGAGTTATATGTTAATTTTGGTGGTCATCATATGGCAGTTGGCTTAACGATAGCTAAAGAGAATGTGGCGGCTCTACAAACCACTTTAGAAGAGGCAGCAACAGTAGCCGATCTAGATAAAAATCAGGTTTCGCCATTGCCCATTGATGGTGTGGTTAAAGTTGACCAAATCACTGTTCCAGCGATTAAAGATTTGGCTAAGTTAGGACCATTTGGAACCGATAATCCAATTCCAGAATTTGAAATTGATTCTGAAAAGGTTACTGATGTAAAGCAAATTGGTGCTAATCAGGATCATTTGAAATTTCAATTAGCAGGGGTCAAACAAAAAATAGACGCAATTGATTTTAAAGAAGGTAAGCTCATGCCATATTTACAGGCACTGCCTGAAGATGTGCGAGTTGTGGGAACTTTGGAGTTAAATACCTGGCGAAATCAAACTAAGCCCCAAATCATGATAAAAGATTTATTGATTAACGCTGTACCGATTGTTGATAAACGAACAACTCGTTTGAGTGTTAAGATGTTTGCAACTCAGACCACCTATGTTTTCTTCCACAAAAAAAGTTATGAAAAAGTGCAAACCTATTTGAAACCAGAAGTTCAAGTAGCAGTTTTAGAAGATCAAGAAAATTTTGACTTGCGCCTGAAGGGCAACTTGACATTGGTTGATTGCCCAGACTCAATCACAAAGTTTGCAGATTGGCTTTCAAAACAAAGTCCAGATGCCTTGACGGTTTATTTCTATCAGCAAAATAATGCCTATTTGGATGGGATGCCAACCCGAGAACAGAGTGCTAAGGTGTTCAAGTTTTTTGCCAATCATCAAGACATAGACTTGAAGAAACAATTGCCGGATGTAGTTAAGCACTTGCATATTGATCAAAACATGATAGTTTTTCTAATTCAGGTGTTTTTTGAGTTGAAATTTGTTAAAATAGAAAGCGGTCGTGTTTCGTCTATTCCGAATCCCAAGCCGCAGAAGTTGAGTGTGGCTCCGACCTATCAATTGAGAAAACAACAAATTGAAACACAAGAAAAATTATTGTACAGCAAGTCTGCTACTCTGACTGCTTGGATGCAAGCGTGTTTGGCAGATAAAAACAAAGGAGTTGCTGAATAAATGGCAATAGATTTACATGATTATGTAGCAAGTATTCCAGATTATCCAGAAAAGGGTGTCGTTTTCCGTGATATCTCACCTTTAATGGGTGACGGAAAAGCTTATAAGCAAGCGACCAATCAAATCGTTGATTATGCTCGTAATAAGGGCGTTGAGATGATTGTGGGTCCTGAAGCCCGAGGCTTTATCGTGGGTTGTCCGGTTGCATACGAATTAGGCGTTGGTTTTGCACCAGCTCGAAAGAAGGGCAAGTTGCCTCGCAAAACAGTTAAGGCAACTTATTCTTTGGAGTATGGGACCTCATCTCTTTATCTTCATAAAGATGCTGTTAAGCCAGGCCAACGGGTTCTAGTTACGGATGATTTGCTTGCAACGGGTGGAACAATTTCAGCGACGATTGATCTAGTTGAAAAACTCGGTGGAATTGTCGTAGGGACAGCTTTCATAATCGAATTAACAGATTTACATGGGCGTGATAAAATTAAAAATTATGATATGCTTTCACTTATGCAATATTAAGCGGTTGAAAAAGGATCTGCAACATTGGTTTTCGATGTTGCAAATCCTTTTTTAATTAATTGTCATGAGTAGCATGCCAATTTTTTATATATTCTAAGCGCTGTTTAAATCGTTTTTCATTACCTTCTTCAGTTGGCAAATAGTATTCATGGCCTTCCAGATCCGGGGGGATGGTCTTCATATTGGTCAATTTGTCTTTTTCTGAATGGGCATACTGGTAACCCTTGCCATATCCAAGGTTGTCCATTAACTTGGTGGGTGCATTTCTAATTTGAAGAGGGACTGGCTCATTGCCGGTTTTTTTGACATCTTTTTTAGAAGCCAAGCGAGCCTTATAAATGGCATTGGATTTCGGAGCTAACGATAGGTAAACAACTGCTTCAGTTAAATGAACATCACATTCTGGCATTCCTAAAAATTGACAGGCTTGAAAAACGTTAATGGTCAGTTCAAGTGCCTTGGTATCGGCAACACCAATATCTTCACTCGCAAATCGAACTAAGCGTCGAGCAATGTAAAGCGGATCTTCACCACCATCTAACATGCGTGATAGCCAGTAAATTGCTGCATTTACATCACTGTTTCGCATCGATTTATGAAGAGCTGAGATAATATTGTAATGCTCTTCACCATGCTTGTCATAACGCAGTGATTTTGTGTTAATAAACTGATTCAAGTTGTTTTCACTAATTATGACCGACTTATTCTGATGATCGGCGTTAAGAACTGCCATTTCTAAAGTATTGAGAGCAATACGGGCATCACCGTTTGCAAATTGAGCAATAAGAGTCAAAGTATTCTCGTCAACTTGTACCTTTAAGTTTGGAAAAGCATTCGCATTATTTAAAGCTTTGCGAAGCAAACTGCTGATTTCGGCAGTACTCAATTCTTTAAGTACGAAAACTTTACAACGCGATAATAAAGCGGAATTAATTTCAAACGATGGGTTTTCGGTTGTGGCTCCAATTAAAGTAATACTTCCTCGTTCCACAAATGGAAGAAAAGCGTCTTGTTGGGCCTTATTGAACCGGTGAATTTCATCAACAAAAACAATTGTTTTCTCACCGAGCTCCCGATTTTCTTCGGCTTCTTCCATAATTTTGCGAATGTCTTTAATCCCACTTGTGACAGCACTAAAAGTAACAAAATGAGATTTAGTTTGGTTGGCAATAATTTGTGCCAATGTTGTTTTTCCAACGCCAGGCGGGCCCCAAAAAATAATTGAAGGTAATTGATCTTGAGCAATAATTTCACGTAATACTTTTCCTTTGCCTAGTAAATGAGTTTGACCCGTAAACTCTTCAAGAGTTTGTGGCCGTACCCGGTTGGCTAGTGGGCTATTTTGATTATTTTCTGACGCAAATAAAGATTCTTGTTTCAAAATAAATGCCTTTCATAAGAGTTTGACTTGATACTTTAAATTTACCACTGTGTTTGGAGAAAAGATAAACAAAAGCTTTACTTTCAATAAATATTGATTATGAGTATATGTCATAATTTTTTAATTGAACGTTTAGGATACATAATTGATTGTCCAGAGTCTGAAGGGTTTAACATAGTAAATATGCCTTGCCTAAACTTTCCTTGAAGTTGTGCTTTTTCGGGATTCAGTGAGATTGAACTATAGTTAAATTTGTATGAATGCAAAACATGATGAGTGAAAAAGCGATTAGTTTTATTATTTTTATAAAACTAATCGCTTTTTGCAATCATTAGTACCATTAGATTTTATTTAAGTGAAACTGATTTTTACTAGATTGTCTAGTTGCATAACCCACGATAAATATATCAATGAAAATAGCATAAATCATTGCCGGTGCATAAAATGTTAATGTGATTATCAGCCCAACTAATTTAATTGCAACGTCCAAAATAATTGAAGAGTTGGGTAAGGCATACAACCAGCCAAAATGAGCAGCAGGATTTACTTTTTTTAAAGAATAAGAAATGGCCATGTTACTAAACGAAACAGCTAATACGATAATGCCATAAAGTGCCTGGGCTGTGACGTTGTTAAAATTGGATGCTACTAAACTTGTGGTATATGGAAAGAATGAAGCTAAAAATAACATGACTAAGGAATAAGAAACGGTTGCGTTAGAAACACTCTTTACTTTGTGCCAATTATTGTGGTGCGTGGTCCACATTAAACCAATCCAAAAAAACGATAGTGTGTAAGCAAAAAAGTTAGCGCGTAACGCCCATAGGCCAGCTAAATTAACAGTTTTTGGCTTTTCCAGTTCCAAAACTAAAATAGTCATAATAATGGCGAGAACAGCATCTGTAAAAGCTGCCAAGCGTTCTTTATTCAAAGTAAAACCTTCTTTATCTCATATTTTCTTGCATATTTTTTTAGTATAACATGTTCTGAAGAAATCTTATTTCAAAAAAACGAATCTTTTTCTTGCCTTAGAGTACACACGAAGGTTTATGATGACCTTGTTGAATATGAAAGGCAGGTTTAACGATATTTATGACAACATCTAAAATGAATGGTGACAGAGAAACTTCACCAGGTTAAGTTTTAGTGCATACCAGCCAAAACAATAATACAAAAAAATAAAGATTTTTATATTGGAGGTGTCGATTATTGCTGATGAAGGCTCATTAATTATTTATTTTTCATTAACAGGTAATACAAAATCTGCAGCTGAAAAATTGCAAAAAAAGACTGGAGCTGCAATTTATCAACTACAACCAGAAAAGCCGTATCCAACCGACTACAATGGGATAGTAGCTGCTGGTGAAAAGGAAAAGGATAATCAAATTCACCCCAAATTGGGTGGTAATTTACCAGATTTTAATCAATATAGTAAAATTTACGTGGGTTATCCAACTTGGTGGTCACAACCGCCAATGATTATTCATAGTTTATTTGAACAGGGTAATTTTACGGGTAAAGAAGTTGTGGCTTTTTCAACCAGTGCATCAACACCTTTAGCAGATACGGTTGATGTGATTCAAAAGTTGGCCAAGGAAAATGGTGCTACATTTGTAGTTGAGTAAACAGGTTACTAGGAATTAATAGTGATTTAGGAAAAAATAGAAAGTATCGAAAGATGGAGGAAACTTATGGCGTATAAAACAATTAACCCATATACAAATGAGGTTGTGAAAGAATACCCAAATGCAACGACCGATGACATTCAAAAGGCGTTGACAGTGGGACATCAGTTATTCAAACAGTGGGAAGCAGATAAACCCGAGAATCGGTCAGGACAATTACATGAAATTGCCAAATTGTTTCGCAAGCACAGTGACCAGTTAGCTAAAGCTATGGTGACTGATATGGGAAAACTATATCGAGAGGCCCAAGGAGAAGTTGAACTTTGTGCATTGATTGCAGATTATTTTGCTGATCATGGGGCTCAATTATTAGCACCAACAAAAATTGAAACTGTCGCTACTGGGGATGCACAGATAAAAAAGCACCCACTTGGTATTTTAATGATGGTGGAGCCTTGGAATTTTCCAATGTATCAGATTATGCGGGTGTTTGCACCAAACTTTATGGTTGGTAATCCGATGATCTTGAAACATGCGTCAAACACACCAGGATCTGTGGTTGCGTTTGAAGATGTAATTAAGGAGTCATCAGCCCCAGATGCTAGCCTGCAAAATCTATTTTTAAGTTATGATCAAGTTAGTGAAATCATTGCGGATTCGCGGGTCCAAGGTGTTGCTTTGACAGGATCTGAACGTGGTGGTCGTAGCGTTGCCAAAGCAGCTGGTGAAAACTTGAAGAAAAACACCATGGAACTGGGCGGTACTGATGCATTTGTGGTATTAGATGATGCTGATATAGATAGTGTAGCGGATATTGCTTGGCGAGCTCGTCTTTACAACGCAGGTCAGGTATGTACATCGTCAAAACGATTTATCGTGGCGGTCAATTTGTATGATCAATTTTTAGCAAAGTTGAAGGAAAATTTTGCTAATGTGAAACCTGGAGATCCAATGGATAGTCAAACAACTTTAGCACCAATGAATTCTAAACGGGCAAAAGATAAGTTACAAAGTCAAGTTGATGAGGCTATTGAAGCCGGGGCAACGCTTTACTATGGTAATAAAAAAATTGATTTGCCCGGTCAATTTTTCCAACCTACTATTTTAACTGACATTAAAAAAGATAATCCGGCATATTCTGAAGAAATGTTTGGACCAGTAGCTCAGGTTTATAAAGTTAATAGTGAGCAAGAAGCAATTGATTTAGCTAATGATTCCGATTTAGGTTTAGGCGGGATTGTTTTCAGTGGTGATCCTAAACGTGGAACAAAAGTAGCTAGTCGGATTGAAACAGGGATGGTTTTCGTGAATAACTTCATGACTTCTCTACCCGACTTACCGTTTGGCGGTGTAAAAAATTCTGGCTATGGCCGAGAAATGAGTAGCTTAGGATTAAATGCCTTTGTTAATGAACAGTTGATTGTAACGGCTGATAAACCAAATATGGATAATTTGGCCGGTGGATTGGTTGCAACTGATCCTGAATAATTAAAACTTATATTGTGTTCGAAAAAAAGTTTCTTACAAATTTGTGGGAAACTTTTCGTTTTTCTCTTGCCTTAGAGTTCACACGAAGGTTTAGAATAACAAAGAGATGAAGAAAAGAATGAGGGAAGAGGAGAAAATATGAATATCAATGGTGTCAGTAAACAGTTTGATTTAACCAAAGATACGCTCCGTTATTGGGAGCGGTTAGGATTGTTACCAGAAATTAAACGAAATGACAGTGGTTACCGTGAGTATAGTGAACGCGACATGAACTGGGTTTTCTATATCAAAGCTTTACGAAATGCTGGCATGTCGATTGAAGCCCTAATTGAGTTTGTGAAGTTGTATCGTGAAGGGAAACAAACGGCCGGATCACGTAAGTCATTGTTGGTTGATCAACGGCAAGATTTAGAAGATCAACGTAAGAAAATTGAAAAGACGATTAAGTATCTTGATTATAAGATTGATCATTTTGAAGATCATACACTTAATTATGAAAGAGAAAAATTAGCATATGACGGAAACATTCAATAAATAAAATACGAGGAGAAAACAAAAATGAAATTATTAATTATGGCAGCAAATGGACAGATTGCCCGAATCGTTGAAGACCGTGTATTAAGTGAATCGGCTTTTAAAGATGTCGAACTAACCTTATTTTTAAGGAATAGTTCTCGGTTGAGTAATTTGGCAAATAATTCACGTGTGACTGTGGTTGAAGGTAGTCTTGATAACGAAAATGATGTGAACAAGGCAGTTTCTGGACAAGATATGGTCTTTGTAGCAGTTGTTGATCATACTAGCAACAATGCGTGGACTAAAAATGTGATTGCAGCAATGAAGGCCAATAATGTGCAACGAGTTGTCTTTACAAATATTTTGGGATTATATGATGAAGTTCCTGGTGAGTTTGGTCGCTGGAATCGTCAAAGTGTCATGAGTGGATTACCGGCCGCAATTAATTCAGATAAACTTCTTGACGAATCAGGGTTAGATTACACAACGTTGCGCTTACCATGGTTGAATGATCGTGATGAAGTGAAGTATGTGGTGACACACAAAAATGACCAGTACAATGGTGTCTCAGGATCACGGCAAAGTATTGCTGATGTGGTCTTGAAGATTGTGGCTGATCCAACTTTTGGATCAAAAGATAGTTTGGGAATTGCCGATCCAGCAACTCAGGGTTCAGATCGTCCGGTTTATTAAATAGAAGAAGTTCTTTTAAAGAGTAGTAAATTTCTCTAGGGAAAATTTGTTGCTCTTTTCTTGTTTCTGCACAAATATGTAACTAATAGATATTGCCTTGGAGTGAGATATAAGGTCCATAATAAAAAGTTAGTTTGATAATGTGTGGGTTTAGTGGACATGAATTTCAGAAAATGGAGGAATAAAATTTGCAAATAAAAAAACAAGGATCGACGCAAAAAGTTGTTGGTAAAATTGACGGCCAGCCAATATATGCACCGCAATTAGGAAGAACAAACGGTGAATGGCAAAATGGTTATGGGACACCATCTGATGGTCAAGATACAAACAACAAAAATCAACCAGTTCGGAAACTAACTAAGGATGCAAAACAACTTATTATTTATTTTTCACGGTCGGGAAGTACTGAATTGCTTGCCGGTATGATCGAAGAAAAAACTTCAGCTGATATTTTAGAGGTTGTCGTAAAAAATCCCTACCCTGGTGTTTATCAGAAAACACTGGAACGCGCAAATCTGGAACGAGAAAATAATAATTATCCAGAGCTGAATATGCAACTACCGGATTTAAGTCAGTATGACACAATTTTTTTAGGTTATCAGATTTGGGCAATGCATTTATCACACCCAATGAACTCATTTTTAACAACTTTTGGTCAACTGCTTTCGGGTAAAAGAATTGCGCCATTCATGAGTGAAGGTGGGTATGGCCAAGGCGACAGTGTTCAACAAATTCAAGAAATTTTGCGCGAACAAGGCGCCAGCCAAAACACTTTTACCCAAGCGTTGGTTGTTGATGGAAATAAAGTTGATCGGTCTAAGTTACAAGTTGCACAATGGATAGCAAAAATTAATAAATAAAATGAAGGTATAGACGAAAACTTTTCTTATTTGTGAAAAGTTTTTTATTGGATTTACGTACTAATTGAACGACAGATCAGCCTTGTGAGCATAGATTGATTCAGATTAAGCATTAGACGTATAACAAAGTTGCATTTAAACTGGATTTGTAAAGCTTAAATTGTAAATATGGAGGATACATCATGAAAAAAGTCGTTTTATTAGGAGCTTCCAGCCAAATAAGTCAGTATTTGATTCCAAGATTATTGTCTTTTCCTGAAATTCAATTAACGTTATTTTCAAGTCATGTACAAGTCTTGAAAAAATATCAGAAGACTAACAACGTCACAATTATCAAAGGTAACTGGCGTAATAGTGATGAGCTTGTGCGCGCAATTACTGGGCAAGACATTGTCTATTTGGCAACTTCTCAGTTTGAGAAGACCAATCGATTGGTCGTAAAAATCATGAAAAAAGTTGGCGGAGAGCGGCTAATTGTTGCGGGTGGGCTTGGTATTTATGATGAAGTTGCCGGTAAATTTGGTGAATGGAATGCCAACATGATGGGAGACTATACAATTTACAAGAATGCTGCTGCCGTGATTGATAACAGTGGGTTGAACTATACTTTTTTGCGGATGACTTGGTTGTATGATCAGGATGGTAACGAAGCATTTGAAATTGTTCCCAAGGGCGAGCCACTAAAAGGTACTCAAGTTACACGACAGGCAATTGCTAAACTAGTTACCGAAATTATTCAGGAGCCAACTAAATATAGTAAGCAAAATATTGGTGTTGTAGAACCAGATACAGAATGGGATAAGCCCTCGTTTTATTAAGTGTTTTCAAAATAGCAATTAGTAGTTTTCAAAGCTTTAATATAAAAGGAGAAAAATAAAAATGGACCGACCTTATATTTTTTGTCATATGGCAACTTCGTTAGATGGAAAGATTAGTGGGCCTTATCATGGGGCAGCAGGACCAGAACCTGGTCAACTATTTTATCATTTAGCATTTGAAAAAAATGGCTATTATCAACATCAGGGCTGGCTTTCAGGGCGAACCACTACAGATGATAATTTTACATTTTATAAAAAACCGGACCTTGATCAAAATGCGCCTCAGGTTCCGGCTGGGGACTTTGTTATTCCGACTAAGTTTGACAAGTATTATATTTCTATTGATCCTCATGGCCGCTTAGCTTGGCAGTCAAATGAATTAGTTTATCAAACGACCCATGCACAAGTCTTAGAAGTTCTTACGGGTCAAGCTAGTAATGCCTATAAAGCGTTTTTAAGGCATAAAAATATACCGTATATTATTTCAGGTAAGGATAAACTGGATGCTAAACTAGCTCTCGACAAGTTGAAGAATTTATTTCATATGGAAACCGTCATGTTAGGTGGTGGGGGCGTTTTAAATTGGTCTTTCATTCAGCAGGGATTGTGTGATGAGATAAGTTTGGTTTTGACACCGGCAGCAGATGGATCGAGCAAAACGCCAAGTTTATTCGAAGCTCGTGAAGGATTGTCCAAAGCAACACCCGTTTCATTTACTTTAAAAGGTGTAGAAACAAAAGGCAATACTGTTTGGCTACGTTATTTAGTAAACAATACTGACAAACAGTAAGCACTCTATGTTATATAAAGAAGGTAAAAAATGACAAAATTAACAGATACTTTTAACTTAACTAATGGCACAACGATTCCAAAAGTGGGATTTGGGACATGGCAAATCCCAGCTTCTCAAACAAAACAAGCAGTTTTAGATGCTTTAAGTGTAGGCTATCGGCACATTGATACTGCACTTGTTTATGGAAACGAAAAACAAGTAGGTGAAGCAGTTAAGGAGTCTGGTATGAAGCGTGATGATGTCTTTGTCACAACGAAGTTACCGGCTGAAACTAAGTCTTACCAAGGGACTTTAAATGATTTTAACACTTCATTAAGTAATCTTGATTTAGAGTACGTTGATCTGTATCTTGTTCATGCTCCTCAACCTTGGAGTCAGACAGGCGGCAATTATGATTTGGAAAACCGTGATGTTTGGAAGGCAATGGAAGAAATTTACAAATCTGGTAGAGCTAAAGCTATTGGCGTTTCAAATTTTGACGCGAATGATTTAAGTAATATTCTTAATCATTCAGAGATTAAACCAATGGTTGATCAAATTCAGTACTATGTGGGATATACGGAAGACGCCATTACCAAGTATGCCCAGAGTCATAATATTTTAGTTGAAGCCTATTCTCCACTAGCCACGGGAGCTTTATTAAACAATAAAGGTCTAAAGACAATGGCGAAAAAGTATGACGTTGACTTACCTCAACTCGCAATTCAATTCTGTATTCAAAATGGGATTGTGCCGCTTCCCAAAGCCACTCGTAAGACGCATATTGAAAGCAATACAAAACTGAACTTTGAGATATCTGATGCTGATATGGATGCAATGCGAAAAATGAAAGATACTTCTGTTACATGGCATTTTAGATAAAACTTGAAAATTGTGTATAAAATGGCCGAATAATAATCATTATTCGGCTTTTTTTCTTGTCTAAAATCCTGAGCTTCGGTTTCTTTCAGAAAAAATGAAACTTTTTTGAAAAAAGGCTTGCCTTGCAGTTACTACAACCCTCTATACTTCTTAATTGTAGTCAAACAAGAATATGAGGAGATGCAAACATGCAAAGTAAATTTACAAAATACGAATTTTCAATTTTATCGATCGTCTTGGTGAGTTATTTTATGACGGTTCTGGATGTTTCAGTTGTGATTACGGCATTACCAAAAATCCAGACTGATTTGAATTTATCAACCGCCAATTTAACCTGGGTACAAAATGCGTACACAATTATTTTCGGTGGCTTATTACTCCTAGGTGGTCGTTTAGGTGACATTATTGGGCGAAAACATGTTTTTAATTTTGGACTAGTCATCTTTGGATTAGGTTCTTTACTAGTAGGCTTAGCAAATAGTCCAATGTGGTTAATCATTGCTCGTGGCTTTCAGGGCGCTGGTGCTGCAGCCTTGGCACCATCAACTTTAGCCTTATTGATGGATAGTATTCCTGCAGGGGAAAAACGAATCAGAGCAGTTGCCGACTACGGGGCCGTTGCTGGAATTGGTGCAAGTCTTGGATTAGTAATCGGCGGTTTGTTCGCAAGTTTATTAAGTTGGCGATATGCATTTTTCGTAAATGTGCCAATTGCCATTGTAATGTTTATCTGGGCGACAAAAGCAGTTCGGTCAAGCAGGTCACAAAAAGGATCTTTTGATGGTATTGGGTCTTTGCTGTCACTGCTCGGTATGATTAGTTTAGTTTATGGGATTTTGTTAGTTTCTGAAAGTTCTACAGCTTGGGATTGGATTATTGCGGCCGTTATTTTATTGGGTCTGTTTATTTGGCGAGAAGCCAAAGTTGCTCAACCAATCATGCCATTAAGAGTTTTTAAGAATTCTGAACGGGCTGGTGCTTATTTAGCCCGAATGTTATTCCTCGGTGCCATGATGGCCTTTTGGTTCTTCATCACTCAATTTTTACAAGAAGTTTATGGCTTTTCACCCTTGATGGCTGGTCTAGGTTTCTTCCCAATGACAATTGCTAACTTTATTAGTGCACTGCAGGTTTCAAAACTAACCGCTAAATTTGGTAATGGGATGACACTTGTTGGAGGCTTAGTGTTAACAATTATTGGCATGTTTTGGCTGAGTTTTGCCGGCAATGGCAGTAATTATGTGCTTGCAATTGCTTTACCGATGATCTTAATTGGGGCAGGTCAAGGGGCAGTTTTGAGTCCTTTAACAACTGCAGGAATTGCTCAGATTAATGCAAGAGATGCTGGTGCAGCATCAGGAGTTGTGAATGTGGCCCATCAAGTAGGTGGCTCATTGGGCTTAGCACTTTTAGTCGTTTTGAGTTCTGTGGTTGCAAACTCCAACAGCTTGGTAATCCGAACAGACTGGGCACTACGAGGAGGCGTTGCTTTTCTTGTGATTGCTTTAATCCTTACGTTTATTATGATTGTGCCAAAGAAGAATAAAAATTAAATTAACAATAAATTGATTTTAAAATAGAAAGAAGCGTTATTATGAGTGTTTTTGAAGAATTAAGAAACGGAAAATCTTTCGATATTCGAAACGAACAGTATCAAAAGGAAGTTCATGGTGAAATTGATCGTGATGATCATTATTGTCATTTAATTAATATGACAGATCCTGCTAAAAAGCAGAATTTAAAAGATCTAGAGAACGAAATGTTTCATGGTCAAATGAAAGATGGCACTTATTTTACGCCACCATTTCATGTAGATTGTGCTAATCGAGTAAACTTGGGTAAAAATGTTTATGCTAATCATAGTTTAACTATGATGTCAGTTGGCACTATTACCATTGATGATGGTGTCATGATGGGACCGGGTGTTGGTTTTTATACGGTCAACCATGAGCCTAAAAATATTCGAGTGATTAAAACTGGTGAAATTCATATTAAGAAAAATGCTTGGATTGGTGCCCGTGTGAGCATTTTACCTGGGGTAACAATTGGAGAAAACTCAATTATTGGGACTGGAGCAGTTGTAACTAAAGATATTCCTGATAATTGTATTGCGGTAGGAACTCCAGCAAAGGTCATTAAACAATTGAACTAAAGCGCAGTTGTTTAAAAAAAATTCAAAAAATCAAGTTTTGCGGCTTGTCTTCAAGTGCACTTTAAGAGTTATGCTTTAGACAGTTCTTAAGAACATGAGAATCAATTTAAAAGGAGGATTAAAATGAACATTAAAGAAGCCAGTGAAAAAACAGGTGTTTCTTCGGCCACAATTAGGTATTACGAAAAGGAAACTTTAATTCCGGCGATTGATCGAAGCGAGGCTGGTAATCGTGAAATTGATGAACGAATTATTCGCCGCATTAATTTTGTGAAACAAATGCGAGCGGCAGGGATGAGTATTGAAAATCTCCGCCGGTACATTCAATTATTTGATAATCAAGAAGACAATACAAAAGAACAAATTGCTTTATTAAACGAGCAAATGGCCGAAATGGAAGAAAAACGTGATGATCTTCAGGCTGCTATTGATCATTTGCATTTTAAATTGAATCATTTTTATGATCATGTACAAGCAAGTGAAGAAGAATTGCGCACCCTTGAACGGCAGCATCAGGAAAAATTGGATCAGGATAAGTAAAAAATATTAAAAGATAGGTGGAAATTTATGATGAGTAAAGCATGGTTAATTACAGGCGTAAGTAGCGGATTTGGATTAGAATTAACAAAACAATTGTTAGCAGCTGGAAATACAGTCATTGGGACGGTTAGAAATGCGGCAAAAATTAAGGATTTAATTGCTCAGTATCCTGAGACATTTTCTTATGAAAAGTTGGATGTTACTGATGTAACCGCCATTCATAATGTGGTCAGCAAAGTTTCTAAAGAACATGCCACAATTGATGTGTTAGTTAATAATGCTGGGTATGGATTGTTTGGTGCAGCAGAAGAGCTTAGTGATGAAGAAGTCAATAAAATCCTTTCAACAGATTTATTGGGATCGATCCAAATGATTCGTTCAAATTTACCAAAAATGCGCGAGCAAAAACATGGAAGAATTATTCAAATTTCTTCATATGGTGGTCAAGTTGCTTTTCCAGGAAACTCAATGTATCATGCATCAAAATTTGGGATTGAAGGATTTGCAGAATCAGTGGCCCAAGAGGTAGCACCTTTCAATAGTGGTGTCACAATCGTAGAGCCGGGTGGTGCTCGTACGGAATTTAGATATGGAAGTGCTCAAGTAGCCAAAGCAATGCCAGCATATAAGGGAAATTCGGCTCGTTCATTTGAAAAAATGTTGGCCCTTGCTAATGGTTTAGCACCTGGAGATCCAGCACGAATGGCAACTCGAATTATTGAGAGTGTAGATCAAAATCCTGCTCCTTTACGGATGATGCTTGGATCAGCGGCCGTACAAAACACAATTGATGTGCTAACAAAGCGATTGGATGATTACAAAAAACAAAAGGATCTGGCAGCATCAACTGATTTTCCAGATGGCGAGTAGACCACTGCTAAATTTGAATAACGATTTGGATTAAATTGATGATTTTTGGCAAATTTTTCTAAAATAGTTTAAAACTTGATATACTGAAGGTGGAATTTAGCCTGGTTTGAGAACCGAAAGGAAGTTTGTTGAATGTCATTAATGTTGTCGTCTTTTGTTGTTCTGATTGCTGTTGCAATTAGTGATATTATTGCCAAAACTGTCAGTCATGTGTCAAGTACGTATATTAATTTGGTCATGGGAATTATTTTGGGAATAATTCCATTTACAAATCATTTGATTTTGAGCTTTGATGATAAAATTTTTATGATTTTTATTATTGCACCATTATTGTTTTTCGAAGGCCAGGCCACACCGGCTTTGTTGGTAAGAAAAAAGATTAATAATATTTTGGGAACGGCTGTAGGTTTAGCAGCCGTTTCGGCAATTATAGTGGCAATTGTGGTTCATCAAGTGTTTGCTTTGGCGATTCCGTTGGCATTGATTGTGACTGCCATCAGTACTCCAACTGATGCCACAGCTTTTGATTCAGTGATTGAGGGACGAACCATTCAAAGTGGGATAAGAAAAAGTTTAAAGTTAGAATCTTTATTTAATGATGCGACCGGAATAATTCTCTTGCAAGCTGCCTTCCTCTGGTTACAAACCGGTCAGGTCGCGTTTGGAAAAAATGTGTTATTGTTTTTATTTTCAGCAGGCGGTGGAATTATTTTGGGCGGAATTCTAAGCTTGATTGTGATGGCCTTTCGTCAATTTTTAGTTCGATCATCAGTCAATGTGATTTCATCGCAAACCCTAATTTACCTATTAACGCCATTTTGTATCTATTTCATTGCAGAAGAAGTAGGCGTTTCTGGAATTATTGCGGTCGTGACTGCTTGATTGATTCATAATAGCGAAACAACGCGGAGTCGATTTTCATCACCACGCCAGATGCATCTGGGTTTACAGCTGGTTAATTTTTCCAATAGTGTGTTAAACAGTTTTGTCTTTGTAGTGTTGGGACTTAGTTTGGAGAGAATTATTTTTGAACAGCGCCGCAGTATTGGGATTTCCTTGCGTTGGTTGGCGATAGGCGTTCTGGTTTACGTTTTATTATTGATTGTGCGTTTTATCTATGGTCGTTTTTTTATTTCGGATCGGACAAACAGATCTGCACTGTTATTTGCCCTTGGCGGGGTTCATGGGACAGTGACGTTAGCCATGACATTTTCTGTGTTAAGTAATGGGGTTTCGCGATCTCTTTTTAACGAAATAGTTCTTATTGAAACGGTTGTGATTATTTTGAGCATGTTAATTCCGACGATCGTTTTTAAAGTAATTCTTCCTTTAGATGCAGATACTTTAAATAAGACAACTCAGTTAAAGATCTTACGAAATGAAATGGTAATTGTTGGCGTTCAGCATGTGGAAACGATGACTTTGAGTAACAAAGTACGCGAAATCGTGATTTATGATTTGCGTGATCAGGTGCAAAAAAATACGTTAAAAGCATTTTTCAATCAATGGCGTTCTGTGACCACTGACAAGTCCACTTTGACAAGTATCCAAAGTGTGGAACAACGACGGGCCTTGATGCAAGCATTTGATGAAGAACGTAATTTTCTTTATGATCTTGCTAAAAATCACATGGTTAATTCCGAATATATTTATGATTTATTTAGTGAAATTTTGTTATCTGAATCGTTGGTATTAGATCCACA
>NZ_BJWE01000023.1 GCF_007990205.1 Pediococcus parvulus
GACCTTTAGTTGAGGATATAAAAAAGCCGTAAAATTAGAATTGAATCTAATTTTACGGCTTTAATTGTTTAACGAATTACATCATGCCGCCCATGCCACCTGGTTGTGGCTGTGCACCGGCTGCTGCATCATCTTTGGGTTCTGGTTTGTCAGCGACAACGGCTTCAGTTGTTAACAACAAAGCTGAAACACTGGCTGCATTTTGTAAAGCAGAACGAGTAACCTTAGTTGGGTCAACGATTCCGGCTTTAACCATGTCATCCCAGTTACCAGTAGCTGCATTATAACCAATACCTGGCTTCTGCTTCTTCAAGTTTTCAACAACGACAGAGCCTTCTGCACCAGCATTCTCAGCGATTTGACGAACTGGTTCTTCCAAAGCACGTTTAACAATGTTGATACCTGTTAACTCGTCACCATCAGCTTTAAGGCCATCAAGAGATGAAATAGCATTAACTAATGCTGTACCACCACCAGGAACAAAACCTTCTTCAACAGCTGCTCGAGTAGCATTCAAAGCATCTTCAATTCGATACTTCTTTTCTTTAAGTTCAGTTTCAGTAGCTGCACCGACACGGACAACAGCCACACCGCCTGCTAATTTAGCTAAGCGTTCTTGTAACTTCTCCTTATCAAAATCAGATGTAGTTTCTGAAATTTGTTGTTTGATTGTCGCAACTCGTTCTGCAATCTGATCCTTGTCACCAGCACCTTCAACGATTGTTGTGTCGTCTTTTGTGACAGTAACCTTGTTTGCTTGGCCTAATTGATCAATGGTTGCATCTTTTAAGTTCAAACCTAGATCATCAGTGATTACAGTACCACCAGTCAAGGTTGCGATATCTTCAAGTTGAGCCTTACGACGATCGCCAAAACCTGGTGCCTTAACAGCAACAACATTAAAGGTTCCACGCATCTTATTCAATACCAATGTTGGTAAAGCTTCACCTGTAATATCATCAGCAATGATTAAAAGTGAACGACTTTGTTCAACAACAGATTGTAACAATGGTAAGATATCTTGAATATTGCTAATCTTCTTATCCGTAATTAAAATGTAAGGATTGTCTAAATCAGCTTCCATTTTATCGTTGTCAGTTACCATGTATTGAGACATGTATCCACGATCGAATTGCATTCCCTCAACCACATCAAGGGTTGTATCAACCCCACGTGATTCTTCAACAGTGATGACACCATCGTTTCCAACCTTTTCCATAGCGTCAGCAATTAACTTACCAACTTCTTCGTTAGCAGCTGAAATTGAAGCAACCTGGGCAATATCGTCCTTAGTTTTAACATCATGTGACATCTTGTGAAGGCCTTCAACGGCAGCCTTTGTTGCACGTTCAATTCCGCGACGGATACCAACTGGGTTGGCACCAGCAGTCACGTTCTTCATACCTTCATTCACAATTGCCTGGGTCAAAACAGTAGCTGTTGTGGTACCATCACCAGCAATATCGTTAGTTTTTGAAGCAACCTCCGATACTAACTTAGCACCCATGTTTTCAAAATGATCTTCAAGGTCAATCGCCTTAGCAATCGTCACACCATCATTTGTAATTGTTGGTGAACCATACGATTGCTCCAAAACAACGTTGCGTCCTTTTGGTCCAATTGTTGATTTAACAGTGTCAGCTAATTTGTCGACACCCTTTAACATCTTTGTCCGTGCATCTTCAGAAAATTTTATTTCTTTTGCCATAAATATTTCACCCCAAGAATTCTAATTTTAGTTAGTCAATAATTGCCACAATATCTTTTTCATGAAGTACCAAGTACTTTTTATCTTCATATGAGACTTCAGTACCGGCATATTTATCAAATATAACTGTGTCACCGGTTTTAACAGAAGGTGCAACCTTTTCACCGTTATCTAATACGCGTCCATCACCCACAGCAACAACCTTGCCGCTTTGTGACTTTTCCTTAGCATTGCTTGCAAGGACGATGCCACCAACAGTTTGTTCTTCTTCTTCCTGTGCTTCTAATATCACGCGATCTCCTAATGGTTTTAACAAAATGAATCCCTCCAGTTATTTATTTTATAAATTTAGCACTCTTAACTGCTAAGTGCTAACAACAATATTTACTATATCATTCTCAAACTAGAATGCAAGCATTTTACTGACCTTTTTTGACGAAAGAATTCAAAAGCCTTTAAACATGCTATACTATAGTAATATTTGTGAGGTGTCGTCAGTTGAAACTTGAAAAGAAATCTATCTATATCTTAATTACGTATTTAATTGTGTATCTTTTGCCAAGCTTCCTAAATAGCTTTTTTAAATTCACACACAGCATGATCTTTAGCGTCCAAATTATCGATTATTTAGCTGGTGCACTAATTTTAGGCTTTTTGGCATTTCATAATATGCCCCAAAACCTTCCCGAAAAAAAATCGAGTCATACCTGGCAGATTATTCTGTGGGGCATTCTCGGTTTTATTATTGTCATATTTTTACAGAGCCTTATCCTCAAAGTAACCGTTCAAACTGGTGGAAGTGCAGCTTCTCAAAATACGAGTGCCATTTTAAAAATCATCAAAAATTATCCCTTATTTGTCTTGCCCATTATTATTGGCGCTCCCATTATGGAAGAAATTGTTTTTCGAAAAACTCTTTTTGGAAATCTCTCAAATCTCTTTGGCTTTTTAGGCCCTAAAGTCTCACAGATACTAACTGCCTTGATTTCTAGTGGCTTATTTGCAATCGCTCATTCGGACGGTCATATTGTGCTCTATGCCACTATTGGACTATGGTTTTGTTGGCTGTACCATCATACCGGCAAAATTCAAACCTCGATGATTGCTCACATTCTAATGAACTCTTTAGTTGTCCTCCCTTTTCTAGGGCTTTGATCATTTAACCATGATTAATGGCATAAATTAAAGTTTGTAATTCATTGGTAAGATCAATATTTTGAATACGAACGCCTTCTGGCACAGAAATCCGCACAGTGGTGAAATTCATGATTCCTTTAATGCCACCCTGGACTAACTCGTCCACTACTTTTTGGGCAATTGTGGCTGGAACCGTAATAATGGCGATTTCAATCCGTTGATCCTTCAGCTGTTCTTGTAATTGTCTCATGTCATAAACAGGCACATTACTTTGCACGGAGCCAATCAATTTAGGATTAACGTCAAACGCCGCACTGATCCTGACATTGCTATTTTTATGAAAATTAAAATTTAACAAGGCATGGCCTAAATTACCAACCCCAATGAGGGCAACGTTTGTAAGCGTGTCTTGATCCAATATCTTTTTAAAGAAATCAATTAATTTGTGAACGTCATACCCATATCCGCGCTTCCCTAATGGCCCGAAATAGGAGAAATCGCGGCGAATTGTGGCCGCATCGACTTGAATTGATTCGGCTAACTCAGCAGAAGAAACTCGCAACTTGTTTGCATACAATAAATTATTTAAATATCGATAATAAAGTGGCAACCGTTTAGCAGTTGCTTCTGGAATTTTTGTTTTCATTTTGTAAACCTCCAATGAAGTTTGTGAATAATTAACAAACTTTATTTTACCACTTACTACAGAAAACAAAATTTAAGATATAATAAAAGAGCAACACGAAAGGATGAATGATTGTGATCTTATTACAAGCCCAAGATGTTAGCCGTGAGTTTAGCGGTGAGCCCTTGTTTTCTCATGTAACTTTTGACATTCAAGAACAGGATCGAATCGGTTTGGTTGGACGTAACGGCGCCGGCAAAACCACCCTGCTTAAGATGCTAATTGGCGACACTCGTCCAAATTCTGGTGAAATCACAACCAAAAAGGACCTTTCAATAGGCTATCTGGCTCAAAATCAAGGCCTGAATACTGATAATTTAATTTGGGATGAAATGCTGACTGTTTTTAAGGCTGTTATTCAACTCGAAAAAGAAATTCATGAACTAGAAAATCAACTTGGTGATCCCACTGTCATTGCAAACGCAAAAGAATTCGAAAAATTATCTAATTTGTATGATCAAAAACAGCAAGAGTTCAAAGCTCGTAATGGATTTGGCTACCAGGCTGAAATTCGTGGCGTCTTACACGGCTTTGGATTTGAAGAAGCCGTTTACCAACGGTCAGTAAACACCCTTTCTGGCGGTCAAAAAACAAAACTGGCCTTAGCCAAACTGTTGTTGGAACAACATGACTTACTAGTTTTAGATGAACCAACAAACCATCTTGACATGAATACGTTGGCTTGGTTGGAAAAATATATCAAATCATATAGTGGCGCTTTACTCATAGTTTCTCATGACCGGTACTTTTTAGACCACGTTGTGACACGAACTCTTGATATGGATCGAAAGACATTAACTGCATACACTGGTAACTACTCAGCCTATGTCGATCAAAAGGCTGCCCGTTTGAAAACGGAATGGAAAGCCTACGAAAAACAACAAACTAAAATTGATAAGTTAGAGGATTTCGTTAACAAGAATTTAGTGCGTGCATCTACAACGAAACGGGCGCAAAGCCGTCGTAAACAATTGGAAAAAATGACTGTTTTAGATCGTCCTACCGATAACAACGCAGAAATGCATTTTCATTTTGCAGCTAACCATGCCAGTGGTAATGTGGTATTAACCGTTCAAAAGGCCGCCATTGGTTACGGTGATCACGTTTTGTCTGCGCCAATTAATATCGAGCTTAATAAACATCACGTCTTAGGAATTGTGGGTCCAAATGGAATTGGTAAATCAACGTTATTGAAAACTATTCTGGGTAAAATTCCTTTGCTTGATGGCACGGTCAGACTTGGTGCTGGCGTTGAAATTGGCTATTATGATCAGGAACAACATAACCTTGATGATAAAAAAACGGTTTTGAATGAATTATGGGATCAGCATCCCCTAGTTCCCGAAAAGGACATTCGCTCACTTCTTGGTAGTTTCTTATTTTCTGGTGATGATGTCTTAAAGCCGGTGAAAAACCTTAGTGGCGGCGAGCGAGCTCGCTTATTACTCACTAAACTGACCATGCAAGCTGACAATTTTCTTATTTTGGATGAACCGACGAATCATTTAGACATTGATAGCCGCGAGGTGCTTGAAAATGCTCTTAATGACTTTGATGGTACTGTCTTGTTTGTTTCTCATGATCGGTATTTCATTAACCGGGTTGCAACCGAAATACTTGAAATTTCACCTCATGGAAGTCAATTGTTCTTAGGTGATTACGATTATTATTTAATGAAAAAAGCAGACCAAGAAACTAATTCTGTAGACGCAACTGATGGGACTGATGACGTTTTCAATTCTAATGAAAGTACGAAGCAACAAGACTACCGTGCTTCCAAAGAAAATCAGAAGATTCAGCGAAAATTGCAACGAGAAGTTGATAAACAAGAAAAACAATTAGATGAACTTTCTGAAGCTGAAACGCAAATTCAAACCAAAATGGCCGATCCCCAATTTTTTAACGATCATTTAAAACTTGAAGAATTACAAAACAAATTAACCGAAACACAGGATAAAATTACACAGGTTGAAAATAAATGGACCCAACTTAGTGAACAACTCGAAAAATTGAATTAAAAAAGGCCAAATTTCAAAATCACATGATGTGTGACTACGAAATTTGGTCTTTTTTAGTTTAATAACTAGTCTTCGAAAAATAAGTCAATTAAGCGATCCCGATCTTCGCTCCATCGGCTGTTTTCCCGAGTTGGGTAAATACGGTTAGTTAAAAATACAAACCCACGTTTAATTTCAGGATCAAACGATAAAATGGTGCCAGTATAGCCAGTCTGAACATACTGTTCCTTATGGTTAACACGTCGCCAACCCAAAGTGCGCCCATTTTCATCATAGCTTGCCATTAAATCAAACAAGTTAGGATCCAAAATTTCTTTTTTCTGATATTTTCCCCGATTAATCATCATTTCAGTAAAAACAGTTAAATCGCTCAAGGTGGAAAAGAGTCCAGAATGACCACTTTCTCCATTTAGTAACAGTGCCTTGTAATCATGTACCTGGCCTTGAATTTGGCCTCGTTGGGCATCCACTTCGGTCGGCACAAACCGAGACTTCGGTCGGTTCAAATTGTAGCCAGTATTAGTCATTGCCAACGGGTACCAAATATGATCCTGCACACTTTTATCAATCGAACCATTTAAAGTGCGAATAATTAAACCCAACAGAATAAAACCTAAATCTGAATAAACCGTCTTTTCTCCCGGTTGATACACCAGTGGATCCTCGTACAACTTTTTGATGAGTTCCACACCCGTCAAATTGCGTTCATTTTCTACATCGGCTGGCAAACCACTATTGTGCAACAATAGATTTTCAATGGTCACCTCTGGATGTGAAAAGCCAGGCAAATAAGCCGTAACAGAATCTTTCAGGCCTAATTCATGAATTGCCAATAACTGAAAAACACGGGTAGTTGTTGCCACTACTTTGGTTAATGAAGATAAATCATAAATCATAGAAGGATCTAAACGTTCCGCAAACGCATCTTTACCTTGAAAACCATGGTAAAAACTATCGATCTGATTTTCATTAATAAAACTAAACGAAGCGCCATAAATATCACCACGATCAATAAACATGTCGATTTCGTCTTTCATTTTAGTAAATTTGTTATCTGTCATCTACTTGTCTCCACTTCGTTTTATTTGACGGCATCTGGGACCCAGTCAAATTCTAAACTTGGTTCTGCATTTAAACTTGCGTCCGCAAAAACATGATGTTTCATAGCTACATAACCAGCCGCACCAATCATTGCAGCGTTATCCCCACATAATTTGAGAGGCGCTTTAACAAAATCCAAGTCCGGATATTGCTCACTTAATTTTTCTGACAAGGTATCACGCAAACCATGATTTGCGGCAACCCCTCCGGCTAAAATCAGCTGTTTAATGGAAAACTGTTCGCATGACCATAATGTTTTCTCCACAATGACATCGATGACACTTTGTTGAAAACTAGCCGCTAAGTCAGCCCGATCCAAAGTTTCATTAATTTGGTCTGCATGATGCACAGTATTAATAAAAGCACTCTTTAGACCACTGAAACTAAAATCAAAGTTTTCTTCGTGCATCATAGCGCGAGGAAAATGAAAACTATCTTTACCCTTGTGTGCTAATTCATCAATGTCCTTGCCCGCTGGATAAGTTATTCCTAACACACGGCCAATTTTATCATAAGCTTCGCCAGCCGCATCATCACGAGTTTCGCCAATAATTTGAAATTCATTTTCATAAGGCATATATACTAATTCCGTATGCCCGCCTGAAACCAATAAAGCTATCGCAGGAAACTCAATGGGCTTAACAAATCGAGCCGCATAGATATGACCTGCCATATGATTCACTGGAATCAATGGCAAGTTATTCGCATAGGCAAACGCTTTGGCGGCCGCAACGCCAACTAACAATGCTCCCACCAATCCTGGACCATATGTGACCGCAACTGCCGTTAAATCGGTTGTTTTCACATTTGCTTCTTTCAATGCTTCATCAATACAAATTGTGACCTGTTCAATATGATGACGACTAGCCACCTCTGGCACAACGCCGCCAAATCGTTTGTGACTATTGATCTGCGTTGCTACCACATTTGACAAAATCTTTTCACCATTTTCAATGACTGCCACACTGGTTTCATCACAGCTGGATTCAAATGCCAAAATCAAGTTTTTCTTATCCATAATTCTCCTACTCTTTTTGTGTCAGTGCCAATGTCATATCAATGGCATCTTCATGATCGCCAAAGTAATAATGGGCCTTGACACCGGTTTTCTCAAACCCTAATTTTAAATACAACGCCTGGGCGCGCGCATTACTTTTGCGGACTTCGAGAGTGAGCTTTTTATAACCAATAAATTCTGCCTTACCAATCATTATTTTGAGTAAATAAGACCCAATTCCCCGGTTCTGTTTATCTTCAACCACAGCCACATTTGTAATATGGGCCGTCTTTGTTCGATCGTCAAAAGAGGCACCGATAAAGCCAAGCATGCGATCGTGATACCGAATCACCAAATAAAGTCGATCAAACTTACGGCGTAGTTCATTCGCAAAGGCCGCGCGATCCCAAGGAGTCTGTCCTTCATAGACAGAACGTTCCACATTCAAAATATCTGGAATATCTGGGATCATGGCTTTGGCAATAAAATAAGTGTCATCTTCAATTTGAATGACATGATCATGAATTTCAAATGCTTGTTCTCGTAATTGTTTAGTACGATTAAAAAAACGATTTTGAATAAGTTCTCTAAATTTTTTCAACATACGGCTTCGTATCCTCGTGTGGATGTTTTTTCTTCCATTCAACTTCTGCTTCCGTCAAACGTAAATATTTGGGCACAAAATTAAAGGGATGCTCAACCGGTTTCTCGTTTAAGCCGAGTTGTCCTAATACATATGCATCTGGCAAATCTTGTGCACGCGATACCCTGTGAAAATTATCAGTCAATTGTAATTTTAGGGTTTCTTCATAAATGGAAACGTCTTGCCCAATAAACCACACAGGGACTTGCATTTCTAACAGATTAGCAATTAAATGTTTAATTGAAATATGACGGTCGGCCATAATCGTCTTCATTTCGGTAGCAGTTCGTTGGTAAATTCCAGCAAACACATTATCTCTTCTGGCATCAAATAAAGGCACAATGATTCGACCCTCGTCGTTCACATTAGCTGCCAATGTCTTTAAACTAGAGACACCAACCAAATCAACGTTTAAAGTATAGGCCAATGTCTTTGCAGTAGTTGTAGCAATTCTTAAGCCTGTATATGAGCCTGGTCCTTGTGCCACAACAATTCGTTGCAAATCTTCTGCTTCCAACCCAGTTTGTTTCAAAAGTGTTTCTACAATTGGCAACAACTGAATGCTATGATTTTTTCGAATATTGGTAGTCGTCATGGCCAATAGCTGATTATCATCCAAAACCGCTGCACTTAACGGTCGATTTGAAGTGTCCAATGCCAATACTTTCATAATACGTCCTTTTCATTAAAAATGTTTATAATTACTTTATAGTTAAAAAACTAACTTTTCGTATTCTTCCCTAAATATCTTATCACAATTTCCATGATGAATGACAATTGATAAAAAAGAACTCGAAATCATTAACGATTCTCGAGTTCTCCAGTTTTAGTTTTCGTCTTCAAAACCATTAGGATGCTTTTGGGTCCAATTCCAAGCCGTTTTAATAATTTCATGAATATCGTCATATTGTGGTTGCCACTTCAAGACTTCTCTTGCCTTATCGCTCTTAGCAACTAACGTATCTGGATCACCTGGACGGCGGGCCGCAATTTTAGCTGGGATTTCTTTGCCTGTTGCTTGACGGGCCGCTTCCAAAATTTGTTTAACTGAAAATCCAGTTGAGGATCCTAAGTTAAACGCATTACTCTCATTACCTGCCTGTAAGTACTTCATAGCCAAAATGTGAGCATCTGCCAGATCAGTGACGTGGACATAGTCACGTACATTTGTACCATCTAGTGTCTCATAATCATCACCAAAAATTTGTAATTCTGCCCGTTTTCCAGATGCTACTTGTAAAACAATCGGAATTAAATGTGTTTCTGGATGATGATCCTCACCAATACTACCATCAGCTGCAGCCCCGGCAACATTGAAATAACGCAAGGCTACAAACTTAATTCCATAAGCAACGTCTGCCCAATGCATGATTTTTTCCATCATTAACTTACTTTCACCATAAGGATTGATAGGTGCTTGAACGTCTGTTTCTTTAATCATGGCATTTTCTGGATTACCATAAGTTGCTGCTGTTGATGAAAAGACAATGCGTGAAACATGATTAGCATGCATCGCTTCTAATAAAGTAATGACACCACCCGTATTATTATCAAAATACTTCAGTGGATCCTTCATTGATTCAGGCACAATTGAAAAAGCTGCAAAATGAATCACCGTATCAATTGATTCTTTTTGAAAAACTTGATCTAAAAATGCACGATCTCGGACATCACCCTTATAAAAGCGGGCTTGCTTAGAAACTGCCTGTTGATGACCTGTAACCAAATTGTCAATAACGACAACATCTTCATTTTGTTCAATCAACCTTTTGACCATATGTGATCCAATGTAACCTGCTCCACCAAGGACTAAAACTGACATAATTTGCCTCCCCGTATTTCATAATTTATGACTCGATTATACCATAACGATTACACAACAAATTAATTAGCTGTTACTGTTTTCCAACTACATTCTGCTTCGCAATAAATTTCGCCATTAACTGTCATTTTATGTAACGTATTTATCTCGGTATCTGTTTCATTTGTTTTGACAACTTCACTTTTCACAATGTGACCATATTGGATTTCCTTGTGATACTGAATGTTCAAGCGAGTTGGAATGTGAGTTTGTAAAAATTCTGCTGGTAATACATCAAGCAGCCATTCAAAATAATGCGAATTATTGACATGCCCGTTAGTATCCAAATCAAAGTAACGCACAGGATACTCTTTTGAAACAGTTCCTTGGTCATCCGTAATTTTCGGAACACGTGGCAATCTGGTAATGCGTTTGACTTCATCACTACCATATGGATCAAGCAATTCAGGGATTAGTTTTCCCATTCGCCGTGTTTTATGATTCATTAAAACAAAGTTACTGTTAGCTTCTAATAACGAATTTCCTGCTTCATCAGCAATTGAAAAACGTCGTTCACAGAAAAATTTGTTATGCGCGGTTGCTTCGGTTGACAACTCGATGGTTGAGCCGATTTTGGGGAGATCATTAATGGTCATTAAATACTGTGTGACTACCCATCCCACACCGTACTTTGAAACTTCTTCCGTACCAACGCCAAGTTCTTCGCTCTGATCTTCAGAAGCCAAAACCATTAAATTTACCAACATTGGAATTGAAGCATGATAAGTACGATCACCGTCATAATATACTAATCGATGTTTCTCACTAAATCTTTTTCCTGCCAAGTGGTTTCCTTCTTTCATTTTCTTGATTTATCTATTTTGAATCCCGTAAATGGTGATAAGTTGCATAAACATCTTGTTTCTTCAGCCCACGCAATTTTGCAACCTGTTTAATCGCATCATTTGGTTTTTCACCGGTACTAATAAGATTAGTAACTTGATCTTCCACCGACATTTCTGGTAGAGCTTCTTCTGGATTTTCTGGATGAGCATTTCCTTCAACGATGACTACAAACTCACCACGAATTTCATTATCCGTTGCCCAGTCCAAAAGTTCCTGAATGCTACCTCGTAAAAACTCTTCAAACTTCTTCGTTAATTCTCGACACAAAACGGCCGATCGGTCCGCACCAAATATAGCACTCATATTTGTGAGTGTTTTTTTTAGTCGATGTGGCGCTTCGTAAAAGATCAAAGTCTCTTCTTTGTTTGCTAGTTTTTCTAGCTGTCGTTTCTGCTCAGCAGGCTTTCGATTTAAAAATCCAAAGAAATAGAACGGTTGGGGTGACAACCCAGATGCAATCAAAGCTGTTAAACCAGCATTAGCTCCCGGCAAAGGAACCACCGAGATAGCTTGTTTCACACAAGCAACCACTAAGTCGTGCCCTGGATCGCTGATTGAAGGCATCCCCGCGTCACTAACTTGGGCAATGTTCTCCCCATTACGCAAGCGTTCCACCAACTCTGGAACCCGTTGTCTCGTATTATATTCGTGAAAACTAATCTGTTTCGTTTCAATATCAAAGTGATTTAATAATTTTTGTGTATTTCTTGTGTCTTCCGAAGCAATAATATCCACTTCTTTTAATATTTCAACACTGCGAAATGTCATATCACCTAAATTGCCAATCGGTGTTGGTACAAGGTAAAGAATTCCACTAGTTTGATTTTTGGCAAAACTTTTTTGTGATTGCACGCTTCAATCTCCTTTACCGATCTCCATAAATGACATCAAGACAAAATGCACATGGCTCATCATTTTCTCGATGCTTACCAAACCATTCATTACAAACATGATATCCACGTCCGTATAACTTCTCCAGATTTTTCCGTGATTTAGAGAGACCATGCTTAGTGCTCTTTTGGGCTTCTTTTTTAGATGGCCGTTCGTACTTCTCTAATTGTTCGCGCAGGTGATCATTTTCAATCACTAATTCTGCATTTTCTTCTAGAATCTCTGCCATTCCACTCTGCAGTTCTTTGATTTGATCTAACATTCTTTGTGTCTGATCTTGAATGCCATTAAAACTTTCATATATTTCCCTTTTATTCACAATCTCACCTCATTCACAGTTATTAAATCTCAGAGTACCTAATAAATTTGGCACAACTTGATGGTCAAAGATTCTAATACATTTTGAAAGCTTACATTTCGATTCAATAAGCTTTTGGCCTCTAAGGCTTTTTCAGTAGCTTGCATCAAAGTTGAAGAAGATTTGGTCATCAAGGATTTTTCAATTTGTGGATCTTGATTAGGAAAACTCAATCGCAAATTCTGCGGATTGACTTTTAAAAGCAAGGCTTCTCGACAATATAACATCACAATATCGAGAATTAATTGTTGCGAATCCTTTGTCTTTGCCAAACCAATGATGTTAGATTGCACTTCTACAAAAGCGCGCATATCTTTTTGAAAGGTCAATAAAAACCAACGACTGAGTGCCGATTGCACCTGTGATAGCCAATCATCTTTAACCCAATTTTCGACCTCAACTACACTATTAGTCAAGTTCATTGCCACTGCAATTAAACTCGGCGTGATTTGTTTTTCTTGTAACTGAGCCTTAAACTGCGCCGGAACTAAGGGCTTTAGCTCCACAACTTCAGTCCGTGAAATAATGGTCGGTAGCATTAAGTTTTTATTCGTTGTTAATAGAAAAGCCGTCACATTCGGACTAGGTTCTTCAATGAACTTCAACAAACTGTTGGCCGCTCCAGCTGTCATTTTATCCGCATCAGAGATAATGAAGATTTTTTGATTTCCTTCAACCGCACTTTTGGTAAACTCTGATTTAAGAAAACGAACTTGATCAACTTTAATACTTAGACCATCAGGTTTGACAATGACGACATCTGGATGCTGTCCAGTACTAATTCGTCGGCATTCCTGACATTGCCCACAAGGTTGATTTCCTTTCACATTTAAACAAAAAAGACGCATTGCAATCCACGTTGCTAATTCGTCTTTTCCAATTCCTGATTCTCCAGCAAACAAATAAGCATGTGCCAATTTGTGATCAGCAATGATCTGGGCAAAATGTTTGAGTAACTCTGGTTGTTTATTTGAAACTGCCGTTTGAATTTTGTCTTCAGTCATTTGCTGCTCCTTTGTTGCTGTAATTAAAATTGTTGAAATTTTTCAATTGGCATAACGAATACAGTTGCACCACCAACTTGAACCTTGACAGGATACGCAGTGGTTCCTTCCATACTGGCATCCAGATTCACAGGCGGTGTCATAAACTCTTCTCTGCTATGTGAAGCTTCCTTAATCATTGCTAAAACTTCATCAACCCGCTGATCGTCAATTCCAATCATGTAAGTTGTATTGCCTGACTTAAGAAATCCACCCGTTGTTGAAAGCTTGGTAGCTCGAATATTGGCATCAATAAATTGATCACTTAACTGACTAGCATCCTTATCCTGGACAATTGCAATAATTAATTTCATAATCTTCACTCTCCTGACTTATTAAAAAGGCCCTTATTAGCTTGATAAATAATCTTTTCAACATCTGAAACAACTTTGGCTTTACTTTGTGTGGCATCAATCACTTGAATTCGTTGTGGATTTTGCTCAGCTATCTTAAGATAAGACGCCCGCACACGTTTATGAAACGAAAGTTGTTCGACATCTAATCGATTTATTTCATCCGTTCGGTGTGTCATAATGCGTCGCAATCCAATTTCAGACGGAACATCAAAATAGATTGTCAAATCTGGCAATAAGCCGGCTGTTGCAAAAAGGTTCATTTGGTAAACTTCATCAACCCCAATTTCACGTCCTGCTCCCTGATAAGCAACAGAACTATCCACATAACGATCGCATAAAACCATTTTGCCACTCTTTAATGCTGGCATAATTGTTTCGACAATATGTTGTCGCCGTGCCGCTGCATAAAGCAATGCTTCAGTTCGATCATCCATTTCTGTATTTTTTCGATCTAAAATAATATCACGAATTGCTTCAGAAATCCGGTTTCCGCCTGGTTCACGTGTGACAACTAAATTATCATTTAATTGAGGGGTGAGGTCCGCCACAATTGAATTTAATGCCGTCGTTTTCCCAGCACCATCTGGTCCTTCAAATGAAATAAACTTTCCTGTCAACATGCCATCTCGCTTCTTAAATTTAGTCTTTTACATTTCAGTTCGGCCTTCAACAGCCTTAAATAAGGTCATTTGATCCGCATACTCAATATCACTGCCAACTGATAATCCATGGGCCAATCTTGTAACTTTGATCCCAGCTGGTTTAATCAACCGTGATAAATACATAGCCGTCGCTTCTCCTTCAGGTGTTGCATTAGTGGCCACAATCACTTCTTTGATGGATTGATTGGTTTGAAGACGCTTCAAAAGGCTAGAGATATTCAGATCTTCTGGTCCCTTACCTTCCATTGGTGAAAGCACACCTTGCAACACATGATACAGACCATGATATTCTTTCATCTCTTCCATAGACATGACGTCTTTGGGATCTTCCACAACTAAAACAGTCGCTTGATCACGACTCTTATCACGGCAAATTTCACACGGATCATCCTCGGTAATGTTGCCACAAATACTACAAAAATGTAAATCTCGTTTAGCGGAGACTAAGGATTTTGCGAACTCACTGACGTCGTCTTGATCCATATTAATGGTAAAAAAAGCCAATCGGGTCGCACTTTTTTCACCAATCCCCGGCAGCTTCATATAACTATCGATTAGTTTTGCAATTGGCTCTGGATACTGCATTTATTAAGCCCTCATTCTTACATTCTAGGCAAACCTTTTGTGTATTTACCCATCGTTTTATTAGTTTCGTCGGTAATCTTTTTCATTGCATCATTTACTGCTGCTACCACTAAATCCTGCAGCATATCAACATCATCCGGATCCACTGCTTCTGGTTTGATCGCAATATCTTTCATTGTCTTATCACCAGTAAAAGTGACTTTGACCATATCATCAGGGGCAACTCCTGTAAATTCTGTCGCATCCAAATTATCTTGTTCTTCAGTTACCTTTTTTTGCATTTTTTGCATTTGTCGCATCATATTTTGCATATTTCCCATTCCACCGCGCATTTTAACTCCGCCTTTCTGTTTAATCGTCTTTGATTTCTACCGTTTCACTGCCAAACAAAGCTTCTGCCTTCGTCACTAACGGATCCTTACTTTCTTGTAGATCGCCATCCGTTCCCTGCTCGCTTTCAGCAGGAGGCTCTTCCACATCAGATGTCGCATTTTCATTATTACTTTGCAGATCTGCTTTATGCTGTTGAATGTACCCCTGACGAATTTCTGGCCATTGATCCGCATCCACATAAGCAATTTTCAAATCATGACCGACTAGCTTATCAATATCGTCACTCAATAATTGACGAAGATCACCGTCATCAGCCGCCTGTTCATACAAGAAAGCGTAATTAAACGCAATTACAGCCCCTTTTTCACTTGCTGCGACTGGTTGTGCCACATGCATTAAAGCGCGCTGTGTCACACTTAACATTGACATTAAATCCGGCCAGATCTCCTTTAATTGTACCAAATTTTTTTTGGTTGCGTTCTCTAAAACTGGATAAATCTTTGAGAGATTTGGTTTAACTTGCCGTCCGTGTTTCTTGGGACCATTACTGCGATTGATATTATTAGTGGGTTTTGAAGCTCCGGTACTTTTTTGGCTTTCTAACTGTTTGACTTGATCAGCCAACTTTTTGACCTGATCTTCTAGCCGTGTGACTTCAGCACTGTCAGTCACAGGTTTTTTTGCTTGTTTGACTGGTGCTTTTTCTGCACCCGAATTAGTTGCCGGTGTTGTCGGCTGCGCCAATTTGATTGTTAAAACTTCCATATAGACGTCCGGATGTGTCGTAAATCGCATTTGTTGCTGAGTATTATTTAAATGATCAATCATTTTATAGATACGTTCAGCTGAAAGAGAAGCAGCAAATGTTTTAAATTGATCATCAACATCGCCTAACTCTTGGTCAACAATCAACGTTGGATCCTGTTGATATAGCAGAAGATTCCGACAAAAATTAATTAAATCTTCAATAAAACGATTTGCATCTTTACCTTCTGCCAAAACTTTTTCTAAGGTTTCCAGTGCTGCGCTCACCTGTTGATCCGAAATTTCGGCTACATATTTATTTAACAGATCGTGATTGACGCTGCCTGTAACTTGAAGTGCATTTTTTAATGTGATTTCATTATCACCAAATGACAGGGCTTGATCCAGAATACTAAGTGCATCCCGCATTCCTCCTTCGGCAGCTTTGGCTATAACCATTAGTGCTTTTTCATCATACGTAATTTTCTTTTGACCCAAGATATAAACCATTCGATCAAAGCTATCTTTCGTTGAAATACGGCGAAAATCGAAACGCTGGGTTCGGGAAATAATGGTGAGAGGAATCTTTTGAGGCTCAGTGGTTGCTAAAATGAACACCACATTTGCTGGCGGCTCTTCTAAGGTTTTTAAGAGCGCATTAAACGCACCTGTTGACAACATATGAACTTCATCAATGATATAAACTTTATAATCAGCTTCGGTTGGTGCGTATTTTGCCTTGTCACGGATATCACGAATTTCTTCGACACCATTATTGGAGGCCGCATCAATTTCAATCACATCGTTTAAGCGTCCTTGTGTAATTGCTTTACACGTTGCACATTCGTTGCATGGCTCACCATCCTTTAAATGGTGACAATTAACAGCCTTAGCAAAGATCTTAGCAGCCGACGTTTTCCCTGTTCCCCGTGGACCAGTAAACAAATAGGCATGACTAGTTTGCCCAGTAATGAGTGCGTTTTTTAAAGTTTGGGTAATGACTTGTTGTCCCACAATCTCGTCGAAACGTTGTGGTCGCCAAACACGATATAAAGCTTGATAACTCATTTTTGAATTCCCTTCAATCGTTTCTATAAACCTAAATAAAAAGCTCCTAGCCATGTTGACTAAGAGTTTATCAATTTCCCAATAACTTAAGGCACAAGACAGATCAGACTTAGTGCTGCTTCCTTCCGGATCTGACACAATTCGTAAGTCCACCCTTGCCTTAAGGCCTCTCGGCACTATTAATAATACTCGATTTTACTCAGAATTTCTACTAATTTGTTTACTTTTTTTAATGTTTTTTCTTCGAGCCCGAATTTCTCGGAAAAAGCTTTGCATAATTTGACTCGCCTCTTTTTGAAAAAGTCCTTCGTGAACTTGCACTTGATGATTTAATCGTCGGTCATTCAAAAGCTGATACAAGCTTTGCACCATGCCAGCTTTAGGATCCCGCGCTCCAAAATAAACCTCTGGTAATTGAGAATTAATAATTGCGCCACTGCACATCATGCATGGTTCAATAGTGACAAAGAGTTGACAGTCCCAAAGACGCCAGCTCTTTAACGTATGACAAGCTTCTTGAATGGCAATCAATTCCGCATGGGCAGTGGCATCTTGATCTTTTTCCCGCAAGTTATGTCCTTGACCAACAATTTGATTTTTATGAACAATTATGGCTCCAATTGGCACCTCACCCATGCTTTTAGCTTTTTTGGCTTCTTCATACGCCAGACTCATAAAATATAATTCTTGGTTAACAGATAAGTCGTTCGCCATTACTGGGACTCCTTCACACTTTTAATGATGTAATAACCTTTTTGTTTATGAATAATTTCGGCATTGCCAAAAACTTGTTCCATCTTTTTTTTGGCCGATGGCGCGCCCTGCTTTTTTTGTAAAACAATAATTAAAGAGCCGCCAACTTGCAAATGATTTTTTGCTTCTACTAGGATCTTCGTGACAACTGATTTACCAGCGCGAACCGGTGGATTAGAAACAACAGTTTGATAGGTGGTCTTCTCAACTTTATCATACGTATCCGATTCCCAAATTGTCACGTTATGAATATTATTTTGCTCGGCATTTTCTTTGCACAAATCCAACGCCCGTAAATTAACGTCAACCAAATCAACATGAATTTCTGGAACTGCCTTGGCAATTGCTAATCCAATCGGCCCATAACCACACCCTACATCTAAAACCTCACCCGTAAATTCTTTTAAATTTAAAGCTTCCAGTAAAGTTCGCGTTCCAAAATCAACCGTGGCTTTGGAGAAAACACCGTTGTCAGAATTAAAAGTTAAATTTTGATTCAATAATGTAAATTGCCACTGTCGTTTCTCATGTAAAACTTCTGGATTTTGTGTATAATAGTATTCAGTCATTATTTTCTCCTTCTTTATAGGTTCTATTATAAAGGATTATCTTGCTTAATACATAACTAACTTAGCGTTAGATTCTCCATCAAAAAGTGAACAAAAAAAGTTTTGCTTCAAAACCTTATTAAACCACCACATTTAGTGTAGTATCAAAAAAACACACTAAATATGGTGGTTTTTCATTGAATTTTACATTGAATGCTGTATACTGAATCTATCGTATAAACATAAAAGAAACAGAGAATTGAAGGTGATTACATGAGTGAAGTAACAATTTATACAAAAAACAACTGTATGCAATGTAAGATGACAAAGCGTTTCTTAAGCGAACATAACATTCCTTTTAAGGAACGTAATATTAATACAAATCCTGATTATATCGACTATTTAAAGTCACGTGGATTCCAAGCTGTTCCCGTTGTAGAATCAAACGGTAATGAACCTATTGCTGGATTTCGACCTGACGTTTTAAAACAACTTGCTATTTAGCAACCTATATATTTATCAGGCTGGGTAAAACGCACGTGCTGCATATTACAGCTAGGCGTTTTTTATTTACTTAAAATTTAGTATTTATCGCAGAAAGGCGTGAAATTATGAGTCTCAAGAATCTTAAAGATGTCACATACTATGATTTAAATAATGAAATTAACATTCCTGTTAATAATCAGATCCCACTAAACAAAGACCATGATGCATTGGCCGCCTTCTTAGCTCAAAATGTCAAACCTAACACCAAGAAATTTGATTCCTTGCAAGCTCGTTTTGACTACCTCATCAAAAATGACTACATAGATGAGGATTCCATCAACAAATATTCACCAGAGTTTCTCGAAAAGCTTTATTCTTACTTGAATGCGCAGAACTTTCATTTTCAATCATTCATGGCGGCCTATAAATTTTATGCGCAGTATGCGTTAAAAACAAACGATAATAGTTATTACTTGGAAAACTTTATTGATCGCGTTGCCATGAATGCCACTTATTTTGCGGAGGGTGACGAAAACTTAGCAATGAACATTGCCGATGAAATTATTCACCAACGTTACCAACCCGCAACCCCCAGTTTTTTAAACGCTGGTAGAAAACATCGTGGTGAATTGGTTTCTTGTTTTTTGATCCAGGCAACAGATGACATGAATGCTATCGGCCGAACAATTAATTCAGCACTGCAACTGTCTAAACTTGGTGGGGGGGTCGGAATTAACCTCAGCAACTTACGAGAGGCCGGCGCTCCTATTAAGGGGATTGAGGGCGCTGCAAGTGGTGTTGTTCCGGTTATGAAACTTTTGGAAGACAGTTTTTCATACGCTAACCAGCTTGGTCAACGACAAGGAGCTGGTGTGGTTTATCTCAATATTTTCCACCCTGACATTATTGCTTTCTTATCTGCTAAAAAAGAAAACGCAGATGAAAAAATTCGGGTTAAAACTTTGTCACTTGGTGTCGTTGTTCCTGATAAGTTTTATGAATTAGCACGAAAAGACCAAGACATGTACCTTTTCAGTCCCTACTCAGTTGAAAAAGTATACGGCAAACCATTCTCATATGTGGATATCACAAAAGAGTATGACAACATGGTGGCTAATCCAGAAATTCGGAAAACAAAATTAAAGGCCCGGGACCTGGAAAATGAGCTTTCTAAATTACAGCAAGAATCTGGTTATCCATATGTTGTCAACGTCGATACCGCTAACCGCGACAATCCAATTTACGGAAAAATTGTGATGAGCAATCTCTGTTCAGAAATTATGCAGGTGCAAACTCCTTCTGAAATTGATGACAAACAAGAATACACCACATTGGGAACCGACATTAGTTGTAATTTAGGATCCACTAACATCGTCAACATGATGAACACACCTAATTTTGGTCACTCAGTTGAAACCATGGTCCGCGCTCTAACTTTTGTAACGGATCATTCCAATATTAGCGTAGTGCCATCCATTCAAAATGGAAATCATCTTTCCCATACAATTGGATTGGGTGCCATGGGACTTCATGGTTACCTTGCCAAGAACCATATGTACTATGGGGACGCAGATTCATTGGACTTTACCAGCGTTTATTTCATGCTATTAAACTATTGGACTTTAAAAGCTTCCAATGAAATCGCACGTGAACGGCAAACAACTTTCCACAATTTTGAAAAGAGCAAATACGCTGATGGTAGCTATTTTGATAAATACGTTGCCAAGGACTGGGGTCCAAAAACTGAAAAAGCAAAGGAATTGTTCAAGTCAATTGAAATTCCAACACACGCCGATTGGGAAGCCTTAAAAGAATCTGTAATGAAAGATGGCCTTTATCATCAAAATCGAATGGCTGTTGCCCCTACTGGTTCCATTTCTTACATTAACGATGCCACAGCTAGTTTACAACCAATTGTCAACCGAGTTGAGGAACGGCAAGAAAAGAAAATTGGTAAAATTTATTTTCCAGCTCCATACCTTGATAACGATACATTGCCATATTATCAATCTGCTTATGACATTGATATGCGCAAAGTCGTGGACATTTATGCAGCCGCTCAACAACACGTCGATCAAGGGATGAGCATGACATTCTTCATGCGTTCAACCATTCCGGAAGGCATTTATGAATGGAAAGATGGCCGCACAAACAAAATGACGACTCGTGATTTGAACATTTTGCGTAATTATGCGTATAATAAGGGAATTAAATCAATTTATTATATTCGAACTTTCACTGACAATGACGGTGAAGTTGGCGTTAATCAATGTGAAAGCTGCTCAATTTAATTACGTTTGGAAAGGAACTAAATAATGGCAGATTTAAAATTAGATCCAATGAAATGGAATGCAGATGGTAACTACAAAGCCGTCAACTGGAATCAAGTTTCCGATGAAATTGATAAAGCAACTTGGGAAAAATTAACCGAACAGTTTTGGTTAGATACCCGGATTCCAATTTCAAACGATCTTGACGACTGGCGTACATTAGATGAAGATCACAAATGGGTCGTAGGACACGTTTTTGGTGGTCTTACCTTACTTGACACCTTACAGTCGCAAGACGGAATGGCAGCCTTACGAAAGGATGTCCGGACACCTCATGAAACGGCTGTTTTAAATAACATCCAATTTATGGAGTCCGTTCATACTAAGAGTTACTCATCTATTTTCGAAACATTAAATACACCAGGCGAGATTGATGAAATCTTTTCTTGGAGTGATAGTGAAGAATTTCTTCAAAACAAAACCAAGAAAATTTACACACTATATCATGACGACAGTGACCCACTCAAGAAAAAGATTTCAAGTGTCTTCCTTGAAACTTTCTTATTCTATTCTGGTTTCTTCACGCCACTTTACTACTTGGGCCACAACAAACTAACCAACGTTGCTGAAATTATAAAATTAATTTTACGTGATGAATCTGTCCATGGCACATACATTGGTTACAAGTTCCAGTTGGCTATGAAGAGCTTATCTGAAACTAAACAACAGGAATTAAAAGACTGGATGTTTAACTTTCTTTATGAACTTTATGATAATGAAGAAAAATACGTTCACGTTTTATATGACCAAGTTGGTTGGTCAGATCAAGTTTTAACTTTCACACGTTATAATGCCAACAAAGCTTTGATGAACCTGGGCCAAAATCCACTCTTCCCTGATACAGAAGCCGATGTTAACCCAATCGTTATGAACGGAATTTCAACAGGTACAGCTAACCATGACTTCTTCTCACAAGTTGGTAATGGTTATCGCTTAGGTCAACTCGAAACAATGTCTGATAAAGATTATGATATTGGTAAACCTAAAGACCATAAGTAATGAACTAAAAAGAATGTCTCTAAGTTTTCTAACTTAGTGGCATTCTTTTTTCTATCTTTAAGGAGCAAAGATTATGAAATCAATTCGATCAATTTGTGTATTTTGCGGCTCAAACACGGGCTACGATGAAAATTATAAAAAAGCAACGATTGCATTAGCCGATTATTTAGCGGTGCATCATTATCGTTTGGTTTATGGTGGCGGACGCCTTGGTTTAATGGGTGTTTTAGGCAACGAAATGTTAGACAAGGGTGGTGATGTCCTTGGCGTTATCCCCAAGGTACTGGTCAATGAAAAACTAGCCCGGATTCCAAGCGATAAAATTATCACTACAGTAGACATTTCCGAGCGCAAGCAATACATGTTGGACGCTTCAGACGCTTTTATTGCCTTACCAGGTGGCTTTGGAACTTTTGAGGAATTTCTCACAATGTTGTCTTGGAGCCAAATCAATCTGCACCAAAACCCATTGGCTTTACTCAATGTCGATGGTTTCTACGACCCTCTGGTTCAATTTCTAAAACAAACTACTGAAGCTGGCTTTGCGCCTAAAGAAAACTTAAGCCTTTTTGTTAACTCTGATAACGTCCCTGATTTGTTTGCCCAGCTTACAACATTTCAACACACACTACCTAATAAATGGACGAATTAAATGTCTAATGTTTCCACATAAAATACCGATGTCGAACTGATTTTTGTCAGTTTTAGCATCGGTATTTTTTAAAACTAATTTTCTTTTAAAATGGGGTAAAAATGAACGTTCTGAAACATGAAGGAAAGACTTTTTTCAAGATTGGTTTTCTCGTTTTTATCTAAAACGGATGTAATGCAAAAAACGGCCTTACCAGTTTTAAAAGTGTCCTCTATGTACTGGGAAGCTTCATTAGAGAATTTCGGCTCTTTTTTTGCAGGCTCTCCCAACGCAATAAAATACTCTAGCGGCAACTTCAGCAGTGAATATTCCGAAATATGCGTAGATGGAGCATTATAGCTTGAGCCACATTGTTCGGTCAAAATATGATGGGTAATCGTTAATAAATCACTCATAATACTGTTTGCCGTTGGCTCAGAACCGGCTCCTGCTCCTGTATACGACGTTGTTCCCAGAGCAGTACTCGTAACTAACACACTATTTTCTACGCCACTCACATTGGCAAGCGGATGCTGTTTCGTAACTGCCACAGGCGCCACTAACGTGTATAAGGTATGCTCCTTTTTTCGGGCAACAATCGCTGGCTTAATGGTCAACCCCCAGTGTGCCGCCCCACTGAGCTCATCCAACGTAATTTTATCAATTCCAGTGCGCTCTAATTGTTTTAAATTAATCGTATGCCCAAACGCTAACTGACTTAAAATAGCCAATTTATAGGCCGAATCAAAGCCACTCAAATCATTAATTGGATTGGCCTCTGCATATCCCAATTTTTGAGCGCGTTTCAAACTGTCTGCATAACTAGAACGTTCATCTTTCATCGCACTTAAAACGTAATTCGAGGTCCCATTTACGATTCCAGTTAACCCAGTAATTTGATCGGTAATTAAGCTGTCACTCAAAACCCGCAAAATTGGGATTCCACCACCGACACTCGCCTCATAGTAAAGATCTACATGATTTTGTCGTGCTAGTTTGGTCAACTGGGGACCTTTTAAAGCAATCAATTCCTTATTGGCAGTAATCACAGATTTTCCGTGGTTAATAGCTTGACAAACTGCGTGATAGGCTTGGTCAACGGTTCCCATGACCTCAATCACAATTTGAATTGAAGGATCAGTTGTGACGTTTTCAATTTCACCAGTAAATTGAACATCTTCATCCCAGTGCAAATTTCTTTTCTTGTCAGGATGACTAACAGCAATTTTCTTAACATTAAAATGAACTTTTATAGACTCCGCAATCTGATTAGTAGCACGGTTTAATAACGTCAAGACACCCGTTCCAACGGTACCACAACCCAGCATTCCAACCGAAATAGTTGTCATCACAAAGACCTCCTTTAGACTCAAATTTTTGCAAATGTATTGTCAGCTTTAGAAATTAAGTTAAGCCAATTTTGATAGATAAGTTGACGACTATTTTGCCAAGTATAGCGAATGCGGCCGTCACCATCAAAGTAGTTTTTTGGAGCCAATATCTGTTCCTTTTTATTTAAATCTCGTTTATATTCAACTTCTAGCGTATCTGCTTCATACTCAGGGTGACCAGTTAAATAGGTTTGATTAATCTGAGGAGCATGTAGAATCATAGGTCCAATTTCAGCATTACTTGCAACCACTTTGACACCAGAAAAGTGCTCAATCGTGGTATGCCGTGATTGTGGTATTTTTAATTCTTTCTTTTTCCTGATTCCGGTAACAAGCGGACTTTCTTTATCAATCTCAGTCGCCGAATAAATACCAAATGTTTTCTCGTCTAAATTCACTTTTTTAATATTAAACTCGACTGCCAAAGCGGCCTGAGCAGCCCAACATTCAAATAAGGATTGCTTAACATGGTGATGGGACCAAGCAATAATTTGTTTAAATTCTTGCCAATAATCAACTTGATCAAAAGTTAACGTTTCAATTGGCGCCCCGGTAATAATTAAGGCATCATAATTATTTTTTGAAGCTTCACTAAACTTGGTATAGGATTTCGCCATTAATGCCGCTGAAGTATTTTTAAAGCTATGGCTGGCCGGATAGGCGAAGGTCAAGCTAACATCTTGTTTCATGTGATTGAAGGCTTTCAGAAACTGCCGTTCAGTTGTTTTCTTTGTTGGCATTAAATTTAACATGAGAATATTTACAGGATTGCTTAACCTGACATTTTGCCATTCTTGATAAGCCTCTAAGAATCCGTTTTTTGCGTTTGCTGTCATCCACATCACCCTCCTATTGACAAAAAAAGTCTTCATTCCATAATCTTGTATAAGATTATGGGACGAAGACATTCGCGGTGCCACCCAATTTTTCAATATTTTTCAATATTAAACTCAGCAAGCACTCCCATAATAAATCGGAATGCTCTGTAAGTTATCGGTTACTACCGGACAACCAGCCAGTTAACGACCAGTTGTCAATTCCGAGCTCATCTTCAGACTTTTTCCCCACACCTCATTGCACCAACCGAGGTTCTCTTTAAGAAGT
>NZ_BJWE01000024.1 GCF_007990205.1 Pediococcus parvulus
CGGCAAATGATTTATCGTGGACTAATATTATGTCCGAAGTCAACAGCAGTAAAAAGAAATATGTATTAGCAACTGGTCAAAGTGGAACGGTGAAATATACCCTTACTGCAGATGATAGTGACAACTTACTAATCCATTTGCAGTTAGCAAATCAAACTTATCAAATACAATATGTTGATCAAACCACTGGAAAAGTGATTAATTCATCCGATTCTAAACTATCAGTAGATGGTAAACCTGGTTCAACTATTAATACTACAGCTGATTATGGTTTAGAACTTATTCTAAAAGCAACGAATGCGACAAATTATTTAGCTCGACCCACAGCAGATGCTCCGCAGACAATAACTTTATCGCCAGCTTCAGACGTGATTTCACTCCCAGTTGACACAATTATTAATGCGACAATTCAAACCATACCTGTTTTTGTAGATAATTTGGGAAATGCATTATATTTTCAAAATTTGAATTTATCAAATTTATCACAGGCAAATGTGATAGAAATTGTTACTAATATACAAGAAGGTTTCTCAGAATTATTGAAAAATGATTATTTGACTACTAAGAACTTTAATTCCGATATGACTGATTCAGTCAGTAGTCAATATCAGTCGTTTGTTGCAAAGGAAATGATTTTATATGACCTGCCATTGCTGGGCAAGCTAGATACATTTTTAGGAATGGCATATTATAAGCACGAATTTGATAATTTAAACGAATATACTTATTCGGACACTTTAAAAAGCCTAATTGCTAATATCTTGAATGAATCTGTGTCTGATGGGTCGTTTACAATTAAAATTATGGTTGAAACTTGGAACGCAAAGCTTGAGTCATTGTATCCAGAGGGTATACCTGATACAAGTGCGATATTTAAGCAATTACCAAGTACAGTATTTGAATCGTCACCAGAATCTGATAGCGATGGTCCAATAGAAGCAAAGAATATTACAGATGTCTCAAATCTAACTTTTAGTACAAATGGTTGTTGTGTCAATAAAAAATTTAATGGTAATCCAACTGAATTTGGGCATCATTAATGTTACAACCCACTATGTGGATGAAAAGGGAGATTCATTGTCCCCGGATACTGAAATCGAAACCGATTTTCACACCAAAAATCAGTTAACAGCAACAACTGTTTCTGGGTATCATGTGCAAAATATAAAGACTACTGAATCCTTAACCAATGTTAATACAGATATTAAAAATGGTTCCGTTTCGGTTGTTGCACCAACTGATGGAGAGGTTACATTTGTATATGCTAAGGATCAAGTTACGTATACAGTGACACCGGTAGATAAAAACGGTAAGCCAATTAATTGCTTAACACCTAGTGATCCAATTACTGCAGACATTGGTTCAAATGTAAACATCCCAGATTATCCTGGTTACACAGCGTCTCCTGGACAAGATCTCGTAGTTCCAAATAAAGCAAATGGGACTCAGATTGATATTCAAGTTGAATACACACCTGATACGTTTGTCCCAAATAACGGTGATGATGCAAATCCAATAAGTGAGGTTCTAGTTCATCGAACGATCCAGTATAAAGGAGCTGGAGTTATGACGCCAGCCGATGTTGTTCAAGACGTGATTTATAAGTTAATGACTGATGAGACGACTGGTGTAACGTCATGGACACCGCAGAACGTATATAGTGCCGTAGTTAGCCCGAATCTTGCTGGATATCACGTTGATCAAGTTACAGTACCTATGGTGAAACCTGGAGTTTTTGTGTTAAAGAAGGGTGAAACACCAAAAAACGAAGCAATAGTAACAGTTAACTACAGTAAAGATACGATTGTGGAAAATAATGGGGATAAGACTAATTCGGTGAGTGAAGTCACGGTACATCGAACAATTCATTACACCGGAGCGGGTGCGAAAACTCCGACTAATATCGTACAAGATGTAATTTATAAAGCCGTTACTGATAAAACAGTAGGTAAAACCGTCTGGACGCCACAAGGGTTTTACACAGCTATTACAAGCCCACATGTTGCGGGATATACTGCTGATAAAGAAACAGTGTTGGATGTGATTCCTAAAGCCATAATTATGTCTGAAGGGACACAACCAGCAGATATCAACGTGACTGTAAAGTATAGTGCCGATACGCTTGTTCCAAATAATGGGAATGAAACGAATCCAGTAAATGAAGTTACTATTCATCGGGTCATTCATTATATTGGAGCTGGGATTAGCACTCCCAAAGACGTGATACAAAACGTTATTTATAAGGCTATGACCAATAAAACAACAGGTGAGACAGCTTGGACACCTCAAGGTAGTTATGCTGAAGTTACGAGCCCAACAGTTACTGGATATACAGCTGGTAGTAGGTACCCTTCTGAAAGCGATAGTTTTAACTGAAGGCTCCAGACCGTTAGACTCAAAAGTGAATGTAACTTACGTTAAAGATAAGACAGTCATTGTTAGGCCAACTGATCCAAAGAATCCAACCGATCCAGTCGATCCAACTAATCCAGATGGTCCTAAGTATCCAAATGGTGTATCTGAAAAAGACTTGAATAAGACCATTAGTCGAACCATCACTTATACCGGTGCAAACAAGAATCCGGCAAGTGTAACCCAAACTGGGAGTTATACACGAACAGCAACGGTAGATGCGAAGACTGGTGAAGTACTTGGTTATAGTGATTGGGTTTTGGTCACAAGTGACGATGGCAATAACAACAATGATGGCTTTACAGCAGTCATAAGTCCAAAGGTTACTGGTTATACAGCGGATAAGAATGTGGCAGATGTTACCTTAGATAACGATGCTGTGACAAACTTTGTGGCCGGCTCTGATGATGAAACGGTGACCTATACGAAAGATGAAACGGTAACTGTTGATCCAACTGATCCGAAAGATCCAACGAATCCCATTGATCCAACTAATCCAGATGGACCAAAATATCCAGACGGAGTTAGTGAGACTGATTTGGATAAGACCATTAGTCGAACCATCACTTATACCGGTGCAAACAAGAATCCGGCAAGTGTTGCTCAAACAGCAACTTATACCCGGACGGCCTTTGTTGACGCGAAGACAGGCGAGCTCCTTGGTTATAGCGATTGGACCTTGGTCACAAGTGATGATGGCAATAACAACCATGACGGTTTTGCCGGCGTCACAAGTCCAAAGGTTACTGGTTACACAGCAGACAAGAATGCACCATCTGTTACCTTAAATGATGATGAAGTTGCAAACTTTGTGGCTGGTTCTGATGATGTCTTGGTAACTTATACGCCAACTAATGAGATTGTGTACACAGAAATGACTGTTACTCGGACAATTCATTATGTAGGGGCTGGATCAAAGACACCTGTTGATGTGATTGAAAAGGTCATTTACAAAGTTGGCACTAATTTGAGCACTGGTGTGGTGACATACTCACCACAGAATGTGTATGCCAAGGTTGAGACACCTAATATTGTCGGTTATACAAATGATGGTGATGTTGCAGAACTTATCCCTGTTGAAACAACAATTGAACCTTCAAATAGTTTGGTTGTGGTTCATTACAAGAAGGTTTCGGATTCTGGTAACTCAGGCAATGGCAATGGTGGTACGAAGCCTGAGAAGCCTGAAAATCCTGGAACGCCAAGTCCGGGAGAATCAGACGGTAGTGGCACTGGCAATTCTGGTAGTAACGGAAATTCTGATAATATCGAGAATCCAGAAGTTGGTAACCATTCTGACAATTCTGTTGATAACACGGCAACGTTTGGAAACCATGGCAATGCATAGTTAACAGCAAATCAATCAACAAATCAGAATGCAAAACGGGAAATGACTAATAAAGCCAGCACGCTTCCACAGACTGATGAGAAGAATGAAAATGTTGTAGCTGTGATGGGAGTTACGATTTTGAGTGCAATGATGGCGTTATTTGGAATTAAACGCAGAAAGCACGACGATGAGTAAGTTACTCAAAAATTAAAAATGGGATTGAACTTCAGTGTTAGGCTGAATCGTTCAATCCCATTTTTGTGTGGACAAAAAGGCAAGAAAAATCTTCACGTAATCGTAACTTTTACCGTGAATGTTAGTGGTATTGCGTAATATATTTAGAAGTTCTGCGTGTTTTCCTCATTTTTGCCAGCGGTTACGTATGCTATAATGTTCAGAGTTAGCACGAAAATATTTACAATCAAGGTGGGTTCATCTTTAATGAAGAAATTTAAGTATTTAGATTATTTTATTGTGGTACCATACGTAATTTTATGCGTATTTGGAATTATCATGGTGTACTCGTCAAGTGCTGATTATTATATTATTAATGGAATCCGTGCAACGAGCTATCTTTTTCGCCAAATGGCATATGTCATGGTTGGATTCTTGGTTGCAGCACTTGTTTTTGAACTTAAACTAAAAAAATTTAGAAGCTCAACATTTTTAAAAATTTTTGCCATTGGGATGATTTTCTCGTTTGTTTATCTCCTGTTTTGGGGTTCGGTTGTGAATGGTGCAAAAGGGTGGATTGAATTAGGGCCGATTAATATTCAACCTGCGGAAGTTGCTAAATTGTTTTTAACACTTTATCTAGCAGATATGCTTTCTAAACATAATGATCGACTTGAAAGAGATCCTAAGAGTTATTATCGCGCACCTTTAATTATGACATTAGTGTTCGTCTTGGCTATTTTTCTTCAGCGTGATTTGGGGGGCGCTACAATCAACTTTACAATCGCCCTGATCATCTTTTTTGCCAGTGGTATTGACTATCGAAAGGGCATTGGCATTATTTTATTAGGTGTTTCAGCCTTCATGTTTGTCTTGCTACCACTTGCATCAAGAATTAATGTAAACACAAAAAATTATATGCTTCAACGAATTGTAGGATTTGCGCATCCGTTCGAACTTGCCAAAAGTTCGGGGAACCAATTAGTTAATTCTTACTATGCTATCGGAAATGGGGGTGTGTTTGGTGTTGGTTTGGGAAACAGTATTCAGAAAAAAGGGTATTTACCAGAGGCAAATACTGATTTTATCATGGCAGTTGTTTCGGAAGAATTAGGTTTAGTTACGGTAAGCTTAATTTTAATTTTGTTATTAGTTATTGTGGGTCGCGCAATTTGGTTAGGTATTCATGCCCATAACATGTACGAAACTTTAGTTTGCTACGGGTTAGCGACTTATCTTTCAATCCAAACATTTTTCAATATTGGTGGTGTAACGGGTTTACTGCCTATTACAGGAGTAACTTTTCCGTTCATCAGTTATGGTGGTTCAAGTATGTTAGTGTTATCAGTTGCCATGGGCATCTTGCTAAATGTGAGTGCAAACGTACAACGTGAGCGAACTAAAAATTTAACACTGGTTCGCGAATAAAGAGTTTGGAGGGGTATTTGTGAAAAAAGTATTAGTTGCAAATCGTGGCGAGATTGCCACACGAATTTTTCGGGCTTGCAAGGAGCTTTCCTTACAAACAGTTGCTATTTTTGCTAAAGAAGACGCACTGTCAGTTCATCGTTTTAAGGCAGATGAAGCTTATTTAGTTGGTGCTGGTAAAAAACCAGTTGAAGCTTATTTAGATATTGAAGATATCATTCGAATTGCTAAAGAAAATAGCGTGGATGCGATCCACCCAGGCTATGGTTTCTTGTCCGAAAATGAGCAGTTTGCCAAACGTTGTGAAGAAGAGGGTATCACCTTTATTGGACCAAAAGTGGCTCATCTACATATGTTTGGTGACAAACTGGAAGCTAAAGCCGTTGCCAACAAGGCTGGGATTGCAACAATTCCGGGGACCAAAGATCCAGTCACTAGTTTTGCGCAGGTGAAGGCTTTTGCGGACAAACATGGTTATCCCATCATGCTAAAAGCGGCAATGGGCGGTGGCGGCCGTGGGATGCGAATTGTTCAAAAAGAATCACAATTAAAAGAAAGCTATGATCGTGCTAAAAGTGAAGCTATGCAATCATTTGGTAGTGATGAATTATACTTGGAAAAATATTTACAATCGCCTAAACATATTGAAGTCCAGATACTAGCGGATTCATTTGGCAATGTTTTACATTTGTTTGAGCGGGATTGTTCTGTGCAGCGACGTAATCAAAAGGTGGTTGAAATCGCCCCTAGTGTAACTCTGCCTATTGATTTAAGAAAACGGATTTGTGATGCTGCCGTGCGCTTAATGCAATCAGTACATTATGTGAATGCTGCTACGGTTGAGTTCTTGGTAGAAAAAAGCCAATTTTACTTTGTGGAAGTTAACCCCCGAGTGCAAGTTGAGCATACCGTTACTGAATTAATTACGGATCGTGATATTGTGCAATCACAAATTTTAATTGCACAAGGTAAAAATTTATTTACAGATTTACATTTTCCACAACAAAAAGATTTAACTTATCAAGGAGCTGCAATTCAGTGTCGAATTACAACTGAAGATCCTTCAAAAAACTTTATGCCAGACACAGGAACTATTGAAACCTATCGTTCTCCAGGTGGTAATGGGGTCCGTTTGGATGTCGGCAATGCTTATACGGGAGCTGTTATCACACCATTTTTTGATTCTTTGTTGGTAAAAGTTTGCGTGCATGACAGTAATTTTAAAAATACTGCCAAGAAAATGTTACGAGTATTAAACGAATTTATGATTAGCGGTATTCACACTAATATAGGCTTTTTGAAGAATGTAATTAGTCATCCGGTATTTCAATCAGGAGAGGCCACAACGACCTTTATTGACGAAACGCCAGAGCTTTTTACAGTTCAAAATGATGCTAACCCGACCAATAAATTATTAACTTACATGAGTAAGATCACAGTTAATGGTACTGATGGGGTACCAAGTCACGAGAAAAAATATTACCCAGAAGCCTTAGAAAAGTTACAAATTATTCCTCAAAAAGAGCAAACTGCAAAAGATATATTAGTGACTCAAGGTGTGTCTGGATTACAAGAATGGATTAGCAATCAATCACAATTATTGTTGACAGATACCACTTTGCGAGACGCCCATCAAAGTTTATTTGCAACCCGAATGCGTACCCATGATATGTTGCCAATTGCAGGTAAAATCGATCAAGGATTGCCACAATTGTTTTCCGCCGAAGCATGGGGCGGTGCAACGTTTGACGTGGCGTACCGTTTCTTACACGAAGATCCTTGGGTACGGTTAAGTGAGCTACGCAAAAAGATGCCACATACGTTACTACAAATGCTTTTTCGTGGGAGCAATGCTGTTGGGTATCAAAATTATCCCGACAATGTTATTCAGGAATTTATCAGATTAGCAGCTAAAAATGGCATCGATGTTTTTCGAATTTTTGACAGTTTGAACTGGGTGCCACAATTAGAAACCAGTATTCAAGCAGTTCGTGATACCGGTAAAATTGCCGAAGCAACAATGTGCTATACAGGTGATATTTTGGATGCAGGTCAAAAGACTTACACGCTTGAGTATTACAAGAATCTAGCTAAAGAGCTTGAACAAGCTGGTGCCCAAATCTTGGCGATTAAGGATATGGCTGGTGTTTTGAAACCGGCAGCGGCTTATCGACTGATTAATGTACTTAAAGATAATATTTCAATTCCGATTCATTTGCATACCCATGATACAACGGGCAATGGTATTGCAACTTATTTGAGTGCTGCAAAGGCTGGTGTGGATATTGTGGATGTTGCTGCCAGCAGTATGTCCGGGACTACCAGTCAACCCAGTTTAAGCACTTTGTACTATGCAATGACGGGTGACAACCGGCAACCCACAATTAATATTCAAAATGCAGAAGAAATTAACCGTTATTGGAAAGGTGTTCGGCCGTTCTATCAAGATTTTGAGAATGGCATGACCGGTTCCCAAACTGATATTTACCAAACGCAAATGCCAGGGGGACAGTATTCTAATTTGCAACAACAAGCCCAAGCACTTGGCTTAAAAGGCCGTTTTGAGGACGTGAAACAGGCTTATCGCCAGGTTAACACGTTATTCGGTGATATTATCAAAGTTACCCCCAGCTCAAAAGTCGTTGGGGATATGGCTTTGTTTATGATTGAAAATGATTTAAGCCCTGAAGAAATCCTTTCTGAAGGTGAGCACCTTGACTTTCCCAAGTCCGTTGTTGACTTTTTTGCTGGAAATTTGGGACAGCCGGTTAATGGTTTTCCAAAACAACTTCAAAAATTGGTTTTAAAAAATAAAACGGCTACTACGGTTCGTCCTGGTAGTTTAGCCAAAGCAGTCGATTTTGCCGTAGTTGAAAAAAAGTTGATTAAACAGTTACAACGAGATGTTACCCCCGAAGAAGTCATCAGTGCTGTCTTGTATCCAAAAGTATTTGATGATTATAATACATTTATCGATTCGGCCGGGCCGGTGACCAAATTAGATACGCCAACCTTCTTTCAGGGTATCCGTCGAGGAGAAACCGTGGATGTTGAAGTGCGGCATGGGTACCATCTGATTATTAAGTTAAATCAAATTGGCCAAGTTGATGAGCAAGGGCAACGAACTCTTTACTACGAAGTTAATGGTCGTAAACAAGATATTGTGGTGCGTGATCTAAGTATTCACGAAACTGCAACAACTAAGCGTAAGGCTGAACCCACAAATAGTAATGAAATTGGGGCAACAATGAGTGGTTCTGTGTTGAGTGTGAGTGTTCACGCGGGTGATAAAATTGGCAAGGGCACAAACCTGTTGGTTACGGAAGCTATGAAGATGGAAACAACAATTCAAGCTCCGTTTGATTGTGTCATTAAACATGTTTATGTAGCTGCTGGTGATGTTGTGGACACGAATGACTTATTGATTGAGATTGCACCTCAAAAGCTTAAATAGGCTTGTGAGACGCACATAGGAGGCAATTATGGAATTTACACTTCAATCTCGACAAAGTATCATTATTAATTTATCTAATTTAAGACAAGTTAAGCAATTGAAAAAGTTTGGCATTTTGTATTACGTTTCAAAAAGCATGAAATATGCTGTTTTGTATACTGATCGTGAACTGGCCCAAAAAGCTTGTGTTGCAATTGGCAAATTATCAAGCGTTAAAAGCGCTGAAATTTCCCCGCGTGCAGACTTGAAGATGAACTTTGATGATGACGAAACGGCGGAATTTAAACGTACAAATGAAGACTAGGTGAATGATAAATGCGAGTGGTTTCTGGAGATTTTGGTGGTCGTCGGTTAAAGGCAGTTCCTGGTGTAAAAACGCGACCAACCACAGATAAAGTAAAAGAATCGATGTTTAATATGATTGGCCCTTATTTTGATGGTGGTCGGTCCTTGGACTTGTTTGCTGGAAGTGGCGGATTGAGTATTGAGGCCGTTTCGCGAGGGATTGATAAGGCTGTTTTAGTAGATAAGCAACGGCAAGCCATTCAAACGATTGAACAAAATGTGGCGGTTACTAAGGCACAAGATCAATTTGAAATTATGCGTCAAGATGCCAATCGAGCACTAACAATTCTGGCTGATAAAGACATAAAATTTGATCTGATCTTTTTGGATCCACCGTATAAACTCCAGAAGATTGTCAAAGAAATGGCAAAAATGGTTAGTTTAGGATTATTAAATGCCGGTGCAATTGTGGTCTGCGAAACGGATCAATTTGCAAAATTACCGGAATCTATGCCCAACTTTAAGCTTTGGAAACGACAAGATTATGGCATCACGGAAGTCAGCATTTATCAATTTGAAACAGGTGATTAGATGAAAGTTGCAATTTTTCCGGGGAGTTTCGACCCATTGACTAATGGGCACCTTAATATAATTAAACGGGCAAGTTTGTTATTTGACGAACTGGTAGTGGCTGTCGCAATTAACACCAGTAAATCAGCATTATTTAGTACTGAAGAAAAAGTACGGCTTATTCGAAATGCTGTTAGTGATTTGCCCAACGTACGAGTGATCCCGACTAAGGGGCTTACCATTGACTTGTTTAAACAATTAGAGGCAACCACGTTAGTCCGAGGGTTGCGGGATGAGGCTGATTATCGCTATGAGCGTCAAATTGCAGAGATGAATCATCAACTCGATCACGCAGTTGAAACAATCTTTTTAATGGCGAATCCTCGGAATACTTATGTTGCTTCAAGTATTATTAAAGAAATTGCCAAAATGGGCGGCGACGTATCCAGTTTTGTGCCTGCAAATGTCGTGCAACCTTTAAAAGATAAATTTAAGTAAAGGAGATACATTTTGGCACGAATCCGAAAGTTTTTCAAAAAATATTGGTTATTACTAGTTGCAATGATCGTTGCGCTTGTTTTCGTGTTTTTACCTTTACCATTTTATGTAGAAGGTCCCGGAAAGGCGGATCAATTGAGTCAGTACGTTAAAGTGAATCATAAACGCGATCACAAAAAGGGAAGTTTCCGGATGACCACAGTTTCGGTGATCAAAGGGACGCCAGCGATGTATGTGTTTGCGAAAATCATGCCCAATTATGAAGTCGAATCTGTTAGTGATATTACTGGTAATCAAGATAATGCCACGTATAATAAAGTACAGACATTTTATATGAATAGTGCAATTAATCAAGCCATTTATGTGGCCTATCATAAGGCTGATAAGGCTGTGAAGGTTCATTTCAAGGGCATCTATATCCTTGAGATTGAGAAAAATTCACAATTTAAACACGTTTTGCATGTTGGTGACACCATCACCAAAGTCAATAATCAGCGATTAGTTAGTGCCGAAGATGCCATGAAGAAGATTAGATCACATAACGTAGGCAATTCCATCACAATTACTTATCAGCATAATGGTAAAACTAAGACAGCTTCTGGTAAGCTAGTCCGTTTATCCACTGGTAAACCTGGTATTGGTATTGGATTAACAGACAATAATTCTGTGACAACTAAGATTCCCGTTTCCATTGATGCGCATGGGACAGAGGGGCCGTCTGCAGGATTAATGTTTACATTACAAATTTATAGTCAGTTAACTAATCAGAATCTGCGTAAGGGTCGTAATATTGCCGGAACTGGCACAATTGCTACGGATGGGTCAGTCGGTGAAATTGGTGGGATTGACAAAAAAATTGTTGCTGCCAAAAAAGCGGGTGCCACAATTTTCTTTGCGCCTTATCTCAAACCAACGAAACTTGTTGAGAAATATGAGCCAAATCATTTGACTAATTATCAGTTGGCAATAAAAACGGCTAAACGAATTGATCCGAAGCTGAAAGTGGTTCCGGTAAAGAATTTTGAGGATGCCATAAAGTATTTGCAAAAAACCAAATAGTTTTATAGAACACCAAGAGATATTTTTAAAAAGTTATCGAAAATTGATAATAATTAAAAATATCTCTTTTTATGTGCGTATTTAATAGGTGAAGGGATGTGAGGAGTGTGATTGAAGAATTATGGGAAAACTATAAAAAATACATTTTAATAGGTGGTGGGAGTGTTTTGGTAGTGTTAGTTGTCTTTCTTTTGATGGGAAAACACAACTCAAATACAAACTCAGATGCATTAACGATGAATAGTGGTGAAAATTCGTCTGAACAATTTAGTTCTAGTAATCAAACGAGTTCACCTGCCACCGTTTCTGGAACGGCAAGTGGTCCTACAATGACTACTAGTGAAACTACAAGTGAATATGTTTATGTGGACGTTAAAGGCGCAGTTAAACATCCAGGAATTTTTAAAGTTAAAAATTCGATGCGTGTGGACGATGCGATTAATTTGGCTGGTGGGATGCTCAAAACGGCGGACCGTAAACATATTAATTTGGCACAGCGATTAACGGATCAACAAGTTGTTTATGTGCCCATTCGTGGTGAAATTAAAGGTGCTGCAACGGGTACCGTGGATGCAGAAGTAGCCGCACCAGTTTCGTCCGATTCTACTACAACCAGTGCATCTAATGACAGTAGCTCTTCAAGTGAGACGACAGGTGGAAGTGAATCTACAGGTGGAACAGTTAATTTGAATTCTGCCACAAAAGAACAATTACAAACGCTGACCAGCATTGGAGATAAAAAGGCAGATCAAATTATTCAGTATCGAGAAGCGCACGGTAAATTCAAAAGTATTGATGAATTAAAGGAAGTCCAAGGAATTGGTGATAAAACATTTGAAGCCCTAAAGCCACAATTAAGTGTGTAACCTAGCGGTAAATATTTGGTATACTTTAACTTAAAGAAGGAAGGCATTTTTATGAGTGATAAAAGAATCCCATGGGATCAGTATTTTATGACACAAGCTGTTTTACTATCGCTGCGAAGCACCTGTACACGGCTCTCAGTAGGTGCCACCATCGTTCGTGACAAGCGCATTATTGCCGGCGGATATAATGGTTCGGTTTCCGGTGATGTACATTGTATTGACGAGGGATGTTATCTAGTTGATGGGCACTGTGTTAGAACGATCCACGCCGAAATGAATGCAATTTTACAATGTGCGAAGTTTGGTGCTGCAACTGATGGTGCCGAAATTTATGTGACTGACTTTCCATGTTTGCAATGTACCAAAATGATTTTACAGGCAGGCATTAAAAAAATTCATTATTTACGAAATTATCACAATGATTCATACGCAATGGGGCTTTTAAAACGTATGAATATTGAGGTGCAGCACGTTGAATTTACTGATGAAGAAATTGCAGCTGTTTCAATGGATAAAATTTTAAATCAAGACTAGCTTTGAAGCTTTTCCATGGTTTTTTATTGCAATTTTAAGCGTTCTTCTCGATGCTGTAATCACATCTCACGTTTGGGTATTAACTCTGTTAGTTGTTTATTGGATGATTCGGGTCTGCTTTTTACGCGACAAAACGATGATCTATTGGACGTTTTTTGCTGGGTTTATTTTTGCCATGTTGTTTTGGTGGCATAGTACGACTTTGAATCAGCAAACGATGGCTAGTCAGCCCAATTGGCAGGGAAGTCTGATAGTTCAGCCTGATGAACTAAAATGCCAGGGAGATTATTTTCAGTTTACTGGTGTGGACGAGAAAGGGCATCGACTGAGAGTTTCCGGGTATCTAAAAGCAGCGCATGAAAAGCAACAATTAGAAAAAATTCGGCGACCAGTAAAAATACTAGTTCGCGGGCAAATTCAAACCATTGATCAGCCAGGAAATTTGAATCAATTTAATTATCGAACTTATTGTTTTTCAAAGGGAATTACTAATCTATTAAGTAAAACAACCATAGTGAGTTGGCAACCAATTCAGGCAAGTAATCCAATTGTAGGAATTTTTGGGCTTTTGCATACTTGGCGAAATAATATGCGACTTTATTGTCAGCAATTGCCTAAACTAATGCAAACATATGCGCTAAGTTTGCTGATTGGTTTCAAAGATGAGGCGTTTGATGAAGATATGGAGGGTGTCACAACTCTGGGTTTGCTTCATCTTTTTAGTCTATCAGGATTACATGTTTTTTATTTTTGTTGGTTATTGCGCCAGTTATTCCTGAGATTACGTGTAACTAAGGAAACGACAAGTATCTTGCTGATTTGCTTTCTACCTGCCTTTTTGATTATTGGTGGTGGCTCGGGGAGTCTTTTTCGGTCAATTATGATGGCAGAATTAGGCATGTTAGGCACGACTTTAAAAAGACGCCACACACAATTGAATGTGTGGAGTATAACAATGCTGGTGAATCTAGTCTTTGATCCGTATGTTATTTTGAGTATGGGTGGTCAGTTGAGTTACTTACTGTCATTTTTACTTATTTTTGTTGGCAGTTATTCGTCGTTTAGACGGGCCTGGGTTCTAAATATTGTGAGTTTACCAATTATTTTGTTTCATACCTATCAGTGGCATCTGTTAACTTCATTTGCGAACTTTTTGATTATTCCAATTTTTTCAAATTTTGTGATGCCATTGGTGATCATGAGTGCAGCAACGTTTTGGTTAATTCCACAACTGAGTAGCTGGTTCACGGTGGGCTTGCAGTTATTCCATCAATTGGTAACCTTGTTGAGTAAGTTGCCTGGACAAATTATTTTTGGAAAACCTCCTTTAGCATTTACGGCCGTTTTAGTAATCATTTCTCTCGCCTGGATTGCATTTCCCAGATACAAGAGACGAATTAGTTGGCTTTTGTTAAGCTGTTATTTAATGGGATTCATATGGATTCATTTCCCGCTTCATGGTGAGGTAACTTTTGTGGATGTGGGACAGGGGGATAGCATCCTAATTAGAATGCCATTCAATCGGTCCGTGACAGTAATTGATACTGGAGGTAAAGTTGGTTTCTTGAAACCGGCATGGGCAAAAGGTCCAGAGAAAAAGCATACCCCACCAGTTCTAGATTATTTACATAGTTTAGGAATTTCAAAAGTAAACACGCTATGTTTGTCTCATCAGGATGCAGATCATATTGGGGATGCCGGAGTGCTGTTGGCTGGCATTAAAGTTAAACAAGTGGTAATTCCTAAAGGGATGGAAAATTCTCGTGGTTTTCAGTCCAAAGTTAAACCTTTTCTGCAAAAATCAGCGCTCTTACCAGTATTGGCAGATCAAAAGGTAGCCAATTTGCCATTTGAAATCGTGCATCCGTTTGTAGAAGGTAAAGGTGAAAATCATGACTCTTTGACTTTATGGGCCAAGTTTGGCGATGATAATTTTATTTTTTCGGGAGATTTAGATCAAGCAGGAGAACGAGATATTATTGCCCGTTATCCGCAATTACAGGCTTCGGTTGTTAAACTGGGGCATCATGGAAGCAAAACAGCATCTGCTAAAGATTACTTGAGCCAAATTCGTGCTAAAATTGGAGTTATCTCAGCTGGAAAGAATAATCATTATGGTCATCCAAATCCAGAAACTCTTCAAACTTTGAAACAGTTAAAGATTCAATCGGTATCAACGATTGATGAGGGAATGATCAGTTATCGCTTCACCTCTCATGGATTTACAAATTGGCGTTTTGTACGGAGGAATTATGAAAAAGATACAGTACACTGACTTACTTAAAAAACTGAATGCAGATCAAACCGATCCGGTTTATTTAATTTTGGGTCAAGAGGATTATTTGGAACAACAAATTCAACGGGCTTTTCAGAATTTAGTTCCAAAAGAAGAGCAGGAAATGAATATTGGCAATTATGATATGGAATCGACTTCCTTGGGAGCAGCCTTAGATGATGCCACATCGGCCCCTTTTTTTGGTGAACGGCGTGTTGTTTTTGTGAGGGATCCTTATTTTTTAACTGGAGAACGACATAAAGGGGGACCAAACCATGATGTTGATGGTTTGCAAACTTATTTGGAACATCCGGTTGATTCCACAGTGTTAGTAATATTTGCCGCTTATGAAAAGTTGGACGGGCGCAAGAAGATTGTTAAAACTCTGAATAAACAAGCAATAACCATCCAAATTGGTAATTTAAATCAAGGTCAAATTAGTCAATTGGTTAAAACACGCCTTACTACAAAAAATTACACTATTTCACCAGAGGCTTTGAATCAGTTGTTATTTCGCACAGACTCAAAACTGAGTACCATGATGAATGAGTTACCAAAATTAATGCTTTATAATATTGGAAAAAAAGAGATTACGGTGGAATCTGTAGATGCTTTGGTTTCGAAAAGTCTTGATCAAAATGTTTTTGATTTGAGTAATGCAGTCTTGCAAAAAAAGTCTAAACAAGCTATCGATATTTATCAAAGTTTAATTACGCAGCAAGAACAGCCTTTGCGAATTAACGCCGTTTTAGTTGGGCAGATCAGATTATTGTTACAAGTGAAAATTTTACAAAATCAGGGTTTTTCACAAGGTGATATTGCGGGAACCTTAAAGGTTCATCCTTATCGAGTAAAGTTGGCAATGCAAAGTAGTCGGCATTTTTCGATGACCGATCTTACAAAGGGATATACAGGATTGATTGATTTAGATTTACAGCTAAAATCAACTCAAAAAGATCCTGAACTTCTGTTTGAACTGTTTTTGCTACAATTTATTGATCAAAAGATTGCTTAAAAGTTTCGATAATAAAAGCCCTGAGACAGATGCCTCAGGGCTTTTATTCGTTTCATAAATTATTTAGCAAGTTGTTTTGTTAAACGTGACTTTGTACGAGCAGCCTTGTTAGCTTTGATTAAGCCCTTTGTTTTAGCTTGGTCAAGTTTACTGATAGCTGTAAGATATAAGTCTTGTTTGTCGTCAGAGCCCTTAACAGCTGCTGATTCGAATTTTTTAACTGCAGTCCGTAGCTTACTTACTTGTGATTGGTTACGTAAAGCTGCTTTTTCGTTAGTTTTTACTCGCTTCATTGCGGATTTAATAACTGGCATTTGATTCACCTCCACTGATCTGAAATCAATACTACAACAAGTGTTATTATACAGAAGACAAGTATTGAATGCAATAAGAAATTGTCAAGTAACATTACTTGATAGGCAAAAACACTTAGATTATCCATGACGAGGGAAACTAAACTTGTGTTTTATGTGAAAGTTAGGTATGATATATCTTGTGTGTTAAGCACGAACCCATACTTGGTTTATCGAATCACCAACGATTAACCCAGTTTCGGGCAATAAATAAAAGGGGTGAAAATAATGGCAATTTCACAAGCAAAGAAAAACGAAATCATCACTAAATATGCGCGTCATGATGGCGATACTGGTTCTACAGAAGTTCAGGTCGCTGTTTTAACTGCAGATATTAATGAAATTAATAAGCATTTAAGCGTTCATAAAAAAGATTTCCATTCACAACGTGGATTAATGAAGAAAATTGGTCATCGTCGTAATTTATTAGCATACTTACGTCGTACTGACATCCAACGTTACCGTGATTTAATTGAATCATTAGGTTTACGTCGTTAAGATTTTCAAAAGCGAAGACTTCGGTCTCCGCTTTTTTTTGTGCTCTCGATTAAATAACGGTCTTAAAAATAGGTTTAGTTCACTTTTAAAGAAAACTTATAAACTTTCAAATACTTGGAACACAACTCTCGTATTAAAATGTGGTAAACTTAAAGCAGTTTATACGTCGAGACAGAATAGATTTTGTAATAACGCATTAAAATGTGCTGTAGTAGGGTTAAAAGAATTTTTGGATTAAATAATTCTAAATATGGACTATTTAGAATTGTGGACCAGAAAATTCAACCGAAGTTTTATATTTGAGAGCTTCTAAGTGGCGAACATTGATCTAGTGTCGTTTTAAAGCTCACATATATTTGATAGATAAACAAGCAGAAAATGAAAGTAACTAAAAATTTTTGAGGTGGAATGAATGAGTAATAGTATCAAAATTATCCCATTTAGTGGGGTACGTGAAAACGGCAAAAATATGTATGCCGTTGAGGTGAATGATTCAATTTATATTTTAGACTGTGGATTGAAATATCCGGAAAATGAATTACTGGGAATTGATGTGGTCATTCCTGATTTTTCTTATCTAGAAAAGCATAGTGACAAAATTGTAGGGGTGTTCTTAACACATGGGCATGCAGATGCTATTGGGGCTTTACCATACTTTTTGGATCAATTTCCAGTTCCAGTATTTGGTTCAGAAATGACCATTGCATTAGCCAAACTCAATGTTGAAAAAGACGCCAAATTAAAACAGTTTACTGATTTTCATATTGTGAATGAAAAAATGGAAATTGATTTTGGGGATGTGACAGTTTCGTTCTTCAGAACAACACATTCTATTCCGGAATCATTGGGAATTGTTTTAAAAACTAGTGAAGGGCAAATTGTTTATACTGGTGATTTCAAGTTTGACCAAACTGCATCAAGTGACTATGCAACTGATTTTGGACGTTTGGGCCAGATTGGTGAGAATGGTGTATTAGCGCTTCTTAGTGAATCGGCAAATGACGAAAATCCTAAACCATCAACCAATGAACGTGATATTGCTAACTATATCTTGGAAACGTTCAAGTATCATGAAGGCCGAATTGTAGTTGCTTCCGTGGCATCTAATATCTTACGAATTCAACAAGTTCTGGATGCGGCCGCCCAATCTGATCGGAAAGTGGTCCTTACAGGTCATGATTTAGAAAAAATTGTCAATACTGCTTTACGGTTGAATAAATTACATTTACCTGCAGATGATGTGATTGTGCCATTTAACAAATTAGAGAGTTTAGACAAAGAACGCACTGTTGTTTTGGAAACTGGCAAAATGGGAGAACCTATTAAAGCTTTACAAAAGATGGCTAGCGATCCTGGTAAAGGAATTCATATAGATCCTGGTGATTTAGTCTTTATTACTACGACCCCGTCACACGCAATGGAAACTACCGTTGCTAAAACAAAGAACATGATTTATCGTGCCGGTGGTGAAGTTAAAGCTATTTCTGATGATTTGAATGCTTCAGGTCATGCCAGCAAAAATGATTTACAACTAATGATTAATCTTTTGAAGCCAAATTACTTGATTCCAATTCAAGGTGAATATCGTTTGTTAAATACACATGCGCAACTTGCTCGTGAGGTAGGCATGGCAGATGATCACATCTTCTTAACCCAAAAGGGCGATGTTTTGGAGTACAAAAATGGCGAGATGCATTTAGGCCAGGGCATTGAAGTTGGTGATACCATGATTGATGGAATCGGTGTTGGTGATATTGGAAACATTGTGTTGCGGGACCGAAAAATTTTGTCGGATGACGGGATTTTTATTGCTGTTGTGACGATTGACCGCAAAAAAAAGTTGATTATTGGGCATCCTAAAGTAACCTCACGAGGGTTTGTTTATGTCAATGGAGAGCACGATCTACTTAAGGAAAGTGCTTCGATTGTGACAGAAGTGGTTCAAAACAATCTTGATAACAAGGAATTTGATTGGGGCCATTTGAAACAGGATATTCGGGAGAAAATTAGTCGATATCTGTTTGATCAAACAAAACGTCATCCAGTAATTCTTCCAGTAATTATGGAAGTTAATCAACATCATCATAAAGCACCAAGTAAGGCATCAAAAAAAGTTGAAGAAAAGTAAATTAGAAACTGGTAATGTTGAGTTGATTGACATTACCAGTTTTTCAGTGGAGGTTTATCATGCAAGATGACCAATTATTAAAAATCAAGCGGGCTGTTGCGGATGAACAGTGGAATAAAGTGCTTAACCTAATTGAACCTATTATTTCTGAAACAGCAAATAATCAGCAACTACACTATTTATTCGTTTTGAGTTTGTTTAAAACTAAACACTATTTGGAAGGCCTAAAATATGCCAATGATTACTACGACTTTTATGCCAATGATTCAAAAGGCCAAAACCTTTATTTTTCGCTTCTGTTAGCTTGCCAGGACTTTTTAGGTGCCCATCAATTTTTGGAAATTTTAAAACAAGATCATGTTGACAATATTTCCGATTATGTGACGAGTTTGACTAATAAAGAAATCGAAGTTCGCCAGCAAAAAGTGACTTTAAATCAAAAATTAAAGAAGTTTTACCATTTGGGTGATTTATCAGTGAGGGAAGCCAATTCAACATTGCAAGAAGCAAAGCAATTACCCGCAACTGAATATTTTCAAGCGGCGCAGTTTATTTTTGTGGATCCTTTCGTCCATCCTTTGATTCGAGCCACGGTCCTTGAAAATGTTGTTTCGTTAAAATTGAAGGGAAAAATTAAGTATTATTGGTTAGACCAACAAAATCATGAAATCGATTTAACCCGATTAACTGGGATTTTGGATAACCCGGTTCAAATAAAATTAAATAAATTTTTACAAGAAAAATTAGCTGACAGTGATCCAATTTTACTCGAAGGAATTTCGAAAGATAAAAATCTCTATCTAAGTTATGTTTATCCTTATGCAAAACAAGTTTTTAAAAAGCCTGAAGAGTGGGTGAACTATTGGCTAGATGACTACTATGGTCGAATGCATCCGGATACAGAAGATACGCGTTTTATGACTAAATGGCAGGGAAAGTTTCGGAAATATACGACTGAACTTTTGGAAAATAACGATATAAATAAGTAAAAAGCTATAAATATTGCAATTTTTTTGGCTTAATTGGTTTACAAACTTCAGTGTTCTTTATATAATGTTTAAGGATTCTCTTAGGCGAGACCTTTGCCTTTTCATGAGGATGTAGTATAATAGTTTTTAAAGAATCCAGCCACGCCAAGGGCTGAGTAATTCTTACGAAAAATACAGGAGGTTCGTATTAATGGCAAAAGAACATTACGAAAGAACAAAACCCCATGTAAATATTGGTACAATTGGCCATATTGATCATGGAAAAACTACTTTAACAGCAGCAATTACAAAGGTTTTAGCTAGCAAAGGTTTAGCTAAAGCTGAAGATTATGCTGATATTGATGCTGCTCCAGAGGAACGTGAACGCGGTATTACAATCAATACTGCCCATGTTGAATACGAGACAGAGAAACGTCATTATGCTCATATTGATGCTCCAGGACATGCTGATTACATCAAGAACATGATCACTGGTGCTGCTCAAATGGATGGTGCCATCTTAGTTGTTGCTGCAACTGATGGTCCTATGCCACAAACACGTGAACATATCTTACTTGCTCATCAAGTTGGTGTTGACTATATCGTTGTCTTCTTAAACAAGACTGATTTAGTTGATGATGACGAATTGGTTGACTTAGTTGAGATGGAAGTTCGTGAGTTGTTATCAGAATACGATTATCCTGGTGACGATGTTCCTGTAATCCGTGGTTCAGCTTTGAAAGCACTTGAAGGCGACCCAGAACAAGAAAAAGTTATTCTTCACTTAATGGATGTTATCGATGAATATATCCCAACACCACAACGTGACAATGACAAGCCTTTCTTGATGCCTGTTGAAGATGTCTTCACTATCACTGGTCGTGGTACTGTTGCTTCTGGTCGTATTGATCGTGGTGAAGTTAAAATCGGTGATGAAGTTGAAATTGTTGGTTTGAAAGACGAACCATTGAAGTCAACTGTTACTGGTCTTGAAATGTTCCGTAAGACTCTTGATTTAGGAGAAGCTGGCGATAACGTTGGTGTATTGCTCCGTGGTATTAACCGTGACCAAGTTGTCCGTGGACAAGTTCTTGCTGCACCTGGTTCAATCCAGACTCACAAGAAATTCAAGTCAGAAGTATATATCTTGACGAAAGAGGAAGGTGGTCGTCATACACCATTCTTCTCAAACTATCGTCCTCAATTCTACTTCCATACAACTGATGTTACTGGTGTCATTGAATTACCAGATAACGTTGAAATGGTAATGCCTGGTGATAACGTTACATTTACTGTAGAACTTATCGAACCAGTTGCCATTGAAAAAGGTACTAAGTTCACTGTTCGTGAAGGTGGCCATACTGTTGGTGCCGGTGTTGTTTCTGAAATTGATGACTAATTAGTTTTCAAAACACACTAAAAAGACTCGGAATGAAAATTTCGGGTCTTTTTTATGCTTTTAAATGGTGAAAACGTTGAAAATGTGGTGTTATGCCCGATATTGAGAACATAAGCATTTACAATTCTAGTCGTATACGGTAAACTAGTATCCGTATGCAATACAAATTGTAAAACCACTTTTTTATTGTCGGAGGGAAAATAATGACTGCAAAATGGGAAAAAAAGAGTGCTAGTAATGGCGAATTAACTTTCGAAATTAGCACCGATAAAATTCAAGAAGGTTTAGATAAAGCCTTCCAAAAGACTCGGAAACAATTAAATGTACCTGGATTCCGAAAAGGACGTGTCCCACGCCAAATTTTTAATCAAATGTATGGTGAAGAAGCACTCTATGAGGATGCTTTGAACATTGTGCTTCCAGAAGCTTATGAAGCTGCTATTGAAGAAACAAAAATCGAACCAGTAGACCAACCTAAAATCGATGTTGATAGCATGGAAAAAGGCAAGGCATGGGTTTTGAAGGCTGTTGTGACAGTTAAACCAGACGTTAAACTAGGTGATTACAAAGGCCTAACCGTTGCTAAACAAGGTCATCGTGTAACTTCTAAAGAAGTTGACGCTGAGATTGAAAAGAAACGTGAGCAACAAGCAGAACTTGTTTTAAAAGAGGGCAAACCTGCTGAAAATGGTGATACAGTTACAATTGACTTTGAAGGAAAAGTTGATGGTAAGGCATTTGATGGTGGTAAAGCTGAAAACTATGACTTGGAACTTGGTTCTAATTCATTTATTCCCGGCTTTGAAGAACAGTTAGTTGGCCACAATACTGATGATAAAGTAGACGTTAAGGTAACTTTCCCTGACGATTACAATGCTGAAGATCTTCAAGGTAAAGAAGCTGTATTTGCTGTTACAATTCATGAAATTAAAACAAAAGAATTACCTGAATTAGACAATGAGTTTGCTAAAGATGTTGATGAGGAAGTTGATTCTTTAGATGAATTAAAGGCTAAGACTCATGATGAGTTGAAGAAACAAAAAGATGATGCTGCTGCCCAAGCTAAGGAAGACGAAGCAATTCAAAAGGCTGTTGATAATGCCGAAGTCAAAGAAGTTCCTCAAGCAATGATCGATGAAGACGTTCAACGTCAACTCGACCAATACTTGGCAAACATGCAACAACAAGGAATTGATCCTAAGACTTACTACAAGATCACTGGTACTTCTGAAGATGATTTGAAGAAACAATTGGCAGATGGTGCTGAAAACCGAGTTAAAACTAACTTAGTTTTGGAAGCTATCGTTGAAGCTGAAAAAATTGTTCCTACTGATGATGAAGTTGCTTCTGAAATCAAAGACTTGGCTTCACAATATGGTATGGAAGAAAGTGCTGTTCAGAAGGCTCTTTCTGAAGACATGTTGAAGCATGATATCGCTGTAAAGAAGGCTGTTGCTGTCATTACTGATTCTGCTGTAGAAGAAAGTAAAGCAAAAGCTGCTAAAAAAGACGATACAGCAAAAGATGCTAAATAGTTCAAATCAAATTTTGAATTTAAAAAGAATCCATTGAGTTCCTTGATGGATTCTTTTTTAAAACGAGTTGTTAGCTTAAAACCAAGGTTTTTGTTATGATGTTCTTATAAACATTAGAGAGGTGAGTTGGTTGTTAGATAACACCGATAACACAGGGACAATTACTTGTTCATTTTGTGGAAAGACTCAGGATCAAGTAAAGAAAATTGTTGCTGGTCCCGGAGTTTATATTTGTAACGAATGTATTGATTTATGTAAAGAGATTATTGACGAAGAAGTTTCACGTGAGAGTGCAGAAGAATTTTCTGATATTCCAACACCAGCTGAAATTGTCAATAAATTAAATGAGTATGTCATTGGTCAGACAGAAGCTAAACGCACATTGTCTGTGGCTGTATATAACCACTACAAGCGAATTAATCAGATGGAAAGTGCTGATGAAGGCGATGTTGAATTACAAAAGAGTAATATCAGTATTATTGGGCCAACAGGATCTGGTAAGACTTTTTTGGCGCAGAGTTTAGCAAGAATTTTGAATGTACCATTTGCAATTGCAGATGCGACAACTTTGACTGAAGCTGGCTACGTGGGTGAAGACGTTGAAAATATTCTTTTAAAACTTTTGCAAAATGCTGATTATGATGTAGATAAGGCCGAAAAGGGGATTATTTACATTGATGAAATCGACAAAATTGCTAAAAAGAGCGAAAATGTTTCCATTACGCGTGATGTTTCTGGTGAGGGTGTTCAACAAGCTTTGCTTAAGATCTTGGAAGGCACGATTGCTAATGTTCCACCCCAAGGCGGACGCAAGCATCCGCAACAGGAGTTCATTCAGATTGATACTACTAACATTTTATTTATTGTTGGTGGAGCTTTTGATGGTATTGAAGATATTGTGAAGAGCCGTTTGGGTGACAAGGTTATCGGATTTGGAACTGATACTGATAAGGTTATTGATGAGTCCAAGAGTCTTATGCAACAAGTGATCCCAGAAGATTTATTGCGGTTTGGGTTGATTCCTGAATTCATTGGTCGTTTGCCTATTCTTACCGCTTTAGAAAAATTAACTACTGATGACTTGGTTCGTATTTTAACTGAACCCAAAAATGCATTGGTTAAACAATATAAGACGCTATTATCACTGGATGATGTTAAACTACATTTCACACCCCAAGCTTTACGAGCAATTGCTGAAGAGGCGATTGAGCGCAATACTGGGGCTCGTGGATTACGTTCTATCATTGAAGAAGTTATGCGTGATATAATGTACGATATTCCATCTCGTGATGATGTTGAACAAGTAACGGTGACAAAACGCACAGTTGTTGATCATGCAGAACCAGAATTAATTTTGAAAGATAAGAAAGCTTCTTAAATAGCTGGAAATAAAAGAATGATGGTTTCTAATTTGGAAACCATTATTTTTTTGATTAAAAATTGCAATCTTTATGTGGTAAAATTAGACAAGATTAAAAAGGTGGTACAAGAAATGGAAGTTCATAATGTCGAGTTAGTCATGAGTGCAGTGGCTCCAGCTCAGTATCCAACAACTGGTTATCCAGAAATTGCGCTTGTCGGTCGTTCTAATGTCGGCAAGTCCTCATTAACAAATGTTTTAATTAACCGTAATAGCTATGCGCGAACCTCCTCGCAACCGGGAAAAACGCAAACCTTGAATTTCTATAATGTTGAAGATCAACTTTACTTCGTTGATGTCCCTGGATATGGTTATGCAAAAGTGTCCAAAACAGAGCGAGAAAAATGGGGGAAAATGATTGAAACCTATCTTTCCACGCGTCCACAGCTTAAGGGAGTCATCTCTTTAGTTGATGCTCGGCATGCGCCAAGTGAGGACGATGTCACGATGTATGATTGGCTTCATTATTATGAAATTCCTATTTTAATTGTGGCGACTAAAAGTGACAAAGTTGTCCGAGGTAAGTGGAACAAGAGTGAAAGTTTGATCAAGAAGACACTCCATTTTAGCGAACCCGATGAATTTCAACTTTTTTCAGCTCAAACAAAAATGGGTAAGGATCAGGTTTGGCAATGGATTGAGAAGCGTATCGAGGAGGACTAACAATGGAATTTAATGATTATCAAAAAAAAGCAAACAGAACTTTGTTTGGCAATGAACAGGTTTTAACAAATTGTGCCTTAGGTTTAGCTAGTGAGAGTGGTCAGGTTGTTGATTTAGTTAAAAACTATACTTTTCATGGTAAGGATTTGGATCGCGACGAATTAACAAAAGAAATGGGCGATGTTTTGTGGTATTTATCACAGGTTGCAGAATGGGCTGACATTCCTTTTGAACAAGTGGCACAAGAAAATATCGAAACCTTAAATCAACGTTATCCAGCAAATGAGTAACTAAGGGTTGAAACCACAAAAACTTATCTTGTTAGTTGATACGAAAAGTTCATGGTAGCAAAATTAGATAAAGTACCGTCTTCCAACAAATTTGGGCTGGAACG
>NZ_BJWE01000025.1 GCF_007990205.1 Pediococcus parvulus
AAGTTTTTTGATCGTTAATTGATTGTTTTGCGTAAATTAGCAAAACGCCTTATAATTATGGTCATTAAGAGGAAGAAATGGAGTAAATTTAAATGCCACAATCAATTAATACAAAAGTTGATTTAGTTATGGAAGGAACCTCATTTTTGGGGATGACCGATTACGGGAAAATTATGATTGGTAATCACGGATTTGAATTCTTTAATGATCGCGATGTTCGGAAATTTGTTCAAGTTCCGTGGGCCGAAGTGGATTACGTCATCGTTTCGGTTATTTTTAAGGGTAAATGGATTCCAAGATTTGCCATTAAAACAAAGAAAAACGGAACCTATTCATTTTCCGCAAAGGATCCCAAAAAGGTTTTACGTGCTATTCGTAAGTATATTGATCCCAGTCATATTGTGCGTTCTTTGGGTATGTGGGATATCATTAAACGACTCTTTACAAGAAAAAGTCGCAGGTAGAGGTTAAGTAGACCACATCATTCAAAATGTGTTTGATTAAATAAAAGGGGACTTATTTTTATGATTGCATATATTATTGCAGGACATGGCGATTTTGCTGAAAGTATCATGAATTCTTCATTTATGATTTTTGGAAAACAAGAAGAGGTTCAGGCAATTAATTTTCAGCCAAATGAAGATCCGGAAGAATTAGAAGCACAGTACAAAAAAAGTGTGGCTGATTTTTCTTCGGAAGATCAGATTGTATTTTTAGTTGATTTATATGGTGGGACACCATTTAATGTGGCCACACAGATTGTGGCGGAAAATGCAGGCCGAATGACCTTGATTGCGGGTCTGAATTTACCAATGTTAGTTGAAGCATACACTGTTCGTGATCAATCAATTGACACTGTTGTCAATCACTTGGAAAAAACTGCTAAAGCAGGGGTTCGTCATTTAGAAATTCAAGATGGCGATAAATAATGCCAATGGAAATATTATTAGCGCGAGTGGATAGCCGGCTGTTACATGGACAAGTTGCTACCTCATGGACTAAAAGTGTGCATCCTAATCGCATTTTAGTGGTTTCTGACACAGTGGCAAATGACGAGCTCCGAAAGACGTTAATTACACAGGCGGCGCCAATGGGAGTTCCTACAAATGTGATCACCATTGAAAAAATGTTGCGTCTCTACCAAGAGCCAATGTTTGATTCATTTAAGGTTCTACTGTTGACGGAAACAATGCAAGATATGCTGCGTTTAGTTAAGGGTGGTGTTGATTTGCATGCGTTGGGTATCGATGTGGGCAGTTTAGCATTTTCTGAAGGCATGACCATGCTAAATGATACGATTGCAGTCGGTGAAAAAGAAGCAGATGCCATTCGTTCCTTGACTGAGTTGGGATTAAATGTGTTTGCTCAAAAAGTACCGAGTGATGGAAAGAAAGATATCTTGCCAATGCTTGAAAAAAACAAGTTGTAGTGATGAAGATTGTGTCAGTGAGGGAGTGACTTACTGAGACAGTCTTTTTTTGCTGAAAAGCTAATTTATTATAAAGATTTACATGAGAATTTCTTCAAATTCCCCAATCCCCAAAAAGATTGGTAAAATAAAGAAAATAGGTTAAGTGAGGAATGAAAGAATGACGGTACATGTTAAGATTGCAGCAACGGGGCATTACGTTCCTGAACGAATTGTCGATAATTTTGAATTAAGCAAAATTATGGATACTAGCAATGAATGGATTCAGATGCATACAGGAATTCAAACGCGCCACTTTGCCATGCATAATGAGAACACATCTGATTTATGTGTGCAGGTGGGAAACCAACTTTTAAATAAGAGTGGGTTGAAAGCAACAGACATTGACTTGATTTTGGTTTCAACAATCACACCTGATAGTTTAACGCCAGCAACAGCTTGTATTGTTCAGGATAAGCTTGGAGCTAACAATGCGTTTGCAATGGATATTTCAGCAGCTTGTGCTGGTTTTGTATTTGGATTAAGTACAGCCGAAAAGTTCTTAAGATATGGCCGGTACCACAATGCACTCGTTATAAGTGGCGAAACCAATTCTAAGATGATGGATTTCACAGATCGAACTTCCGCAGTTTTCTTTGGGGATGGCGCTGGTGGCGCACTTTTAGAAGTGACGGAAAACCCTGAAGAAGAATTTTTTGTTGATGAAAAATTGCAGAGTGTTGGAAGCCAACATCAAACCATTCACAGTGGCAGAATTGCTCCCATTCAAGAAATAGCAGCAACTAACTATCCAAAACTAGATGCCTTCTATCAAGATGGGCGGTCCGTATTTTCATTTGCGACTGAAACTGTGCCGACGCAAATGAAACAAATTTTGAGTAAGAATCAGTTAAACGCAGATACAATTGACGCGGTTATTTGTCATCAAGCCAATCTTCGGATTATCGAAAAAATTAGCGATGTATTGGCAATTCCAATGTCTAAGTTTCCGGTCAATGTCACGGAGTATGGCAATACCTCATCAGCTGGAATACCAATGGCCTTAGATCAATTAAAACGTGATCCAAAACGGTCAAAAAAGGTTTTATTAACTGGATTTGGGGCTGGTCTCGATTATGCGAGCATGTTGATTAGCTTCTAGGAGGTTATCAGAATTGAAGTTAGAAGATCTCAATAAATTATTAGATAAATTAGAACAAATGAATTTTAGTGAGGTAGAACTTGAAATTGACCAAACTAAAATTCATGTAAAAAAGGGGTTTGATGCCACAACTAAACAAATGGTTTCAGTTAAACCAGAGCAAAGTCAAAGGGATGTAACTTCTGATGAGTTTGTCATTAAAAGTCCCATGGTGGGAATTGTGCACTTCGAAACACCTTTGAAAAATGGCCAGAAAGTGAGTGCCGGTGATGTCGTCGCTCAAATTGAAAGTATGAAATTATTTAATGATGTCACTAGTCCGCGTGGTGGTCTAATTGATGACGTAAGGGTTCAAGATGGTGATTCAGTTGAGTTTGACCAGCCATTATTATCAATAAAAAAGGATAAGTAATTATGTTTAAAAAAGTATTGATTGCGAATCGTGGCGAAATTGCCGTGCGTATCATTAAAGCATGCCATCAATTGAATATCGTAGCTGTGGCTGTATATTCAACAGCCGATCGACAAGCACAATTTGTAAGGCTTGCTGATGAATCTGTCTGCATTGGCCCAGCTAGTGCAAAAAATTCCTATCTTAATCGAGAAGCAATTCTAATGGCCGGAATCAATACAAATGCGGATGCAGTTCATCCAGGATATGGTTTTTTATCTGAAGATGAGCTGTTTGCACAAATGTGTGAAGAATGTGGTATGACGTGGATTGGTCCCCAAGCTAGTCTTATTCATGATTTTTCAGACAAAACAAATTCACGAAGAATTGCTAAACAGCGGGGATTGCCCATTATTCCAGGCTCAGGCATGATTACTAGTGAGACTCAGTTGTATGATCAAGCAAACAAGCTAGGGTATCCAATATTATTGAAAGCTAGTCATGGCGGGGGTGGTAAGGGAATTCGCATGGCAAATTCTGCCAAAGAGTTGTTTGCTAAATATCAAATTGTGAAAGAAGAGGCAGATTCCTCCTTTTTAGACGGGTCGATTTATTTGGAAAGGGATTTTGAAGATGCTCGTCATATTGAAGTTCAAGTGTTAGGACTACCGGATAAACTCTTAATTTTAGGTGATCGGGATTGCAGTTTACAACGTCATCGCCAAAAAATTATTGAAGAAAGTAATGCTAGTGTACTGACAAAACCAGAGCGCCAAGAACTTTACAAACTGGTCCACCAGTTATTGGATGATGCCAATTATCAAAGTCTTGGCACAGTCGAATTTTTGTTGGTTCAACACCAGTTTTATTTTCTGGAGATGAATACCCGCTTACAAGTGGAACATAGTATCACTGAAGAAACCAGTGGTGTTGATATTGTTCAAGCCCAAATAAAAGCTGCGGCACATAATTCTTTAGGATTTTCCTATGTAACTTTTGATGGTCATGCCATTGAATGCCGATTAAACGCAGAAAACGATTTGACAAATTTTGTCTTTGAGACGGGAAAGTTGCAAACATTTTTAATGCCAACGGGAGTTCGTGTGGATACTGGTTTGCAGAGTGGTGATAAAGTCACCCCGTTTTATGATCGCTTGTTGGCAAAAATTATTGTTTATGCTCCGGATCGGGATCAGGCGATTCGACAAATGCAAAAGGCTTTATCCCAAGTGGAAGTTTGTGGTATTGGAACAAATTTAACTGAATTAAAACGCGTGGTGGCCAGTCAAAAATTTGTTACGGATCAGTACGATATTCATTCAGTAGGTAAGCTGATGGAGGAATCAAATCATGAGTCATATGCCTGAAAAAAATAGTTGGCAAGTTTGTCAACATTGTGGGAAACATGTGCATGATTTACAGTGGGCACCGGATTTTCGGTGTCCATTTTGTGGTGTCCTGCAACGATTAACAGCTGACCAACGATTAAAAATCACAGTAGATGCTGGGAGTTGGCAAAAAATTGATTTGAAGTTTCAGACAACTAATTTTTTGAACTTTCCAGGTTATTCGGAAAAATTAAAAAGAGCAAAAACTACAACTGATGACGAAGAGGCTATTAAAATTGGGATCGCCAATATTGGTGGCTTTCCAGTAGCAATGGGTGTGATGGACAGTCACTTCATGATGGGAACTTTGAACACAACGGTAGGTAGTGCCATTAAACAAATCATGCAAATTGCAATTGAACAACAATTACCATTGATTTTTTTCGTTGCTTCCGGTGGAGCTCGAATGCAAGAAGGCATTTTTTCATTACTACAGATGAACACAATCTTAAATCAGTGGCCAGATTTGGAAACAACCAAACATGTTGTGATTAACGTTTTAACTGATCCAACGATGGGGGGTGTTTCCGCAAGTTTTGGATTTAAAGCAGATTATGTTCTGGCAGAGGATCACGCTCAAATTGGTTTTGCTGGGAAAAGAGTCATTGGCCAAACCACCCATGAAAAGCCTGCAGAGAATTTTCAAACGGCAGAAGATTTGCTGACCCATGGGTTGGTGGATCAAGTTGTAGCACGTGAGAATATGAGAACTAAGTTGATTACGCTGTTGCGTTTACATAGTGGGGATGATGTTCATGACTAAAACGCTAGAAGAAAAAATTAAGTTAATTCGTTCACCCAATCGTTTGACGGCCCGGCAAGTTATCAGGCAATTAATTTCAGATTTTTTTGAAGTTCACGGGGATCGGTTGCTGGGAGATGATCCAGCATTAACTGCTGGAATTGGGCTCTTTCACAAACAACCAGTGAATGTTTTGGGAATTAATCGGGGAAGCAACATTCAGCAACGGCGCGAATTAAATGGTGGCGCTGTGCGTGTGACTGGTTACCGCAAAGCATTACGAGTCGTTGAAGCGGCGGAGAAGTTTAAACGGCCTGTTATTTCACTCATCAACATGCCTGGCGCAGATGCCAGTGCATTTTCAGAAGAACATGGACAAAGTGAGGCAATTGCAGATCTTATTTTAAAAATGGGTCAGCTAAGCGTGCCTAACGTTGCCTTATTTTTAGGTGAAGGCCATAGTGGAGGTGCGTTAGCGTTTAGTAATGTCAATCAAATTTTAATGCTGGAAAATGCTTTGTTTTCGGTGGCTTCACCAGAAGCGGTACAAGCCATTTTAAAAAACCGGAACAAAACACAAGATGCCAGTGAGTTTATGCCAATGACTGCTCAGCAATTAAAAAAAATCGGGTTAGTAGATCAGATAGTAGTGGAGTCCCCGTCGAATACTTTGATGGACAGGATAGATAAAGCTATAGTAAATTCTTTGAACGAACTAGAGAAATTGAATGGCTTGCAGTTAAAGACGCAACGGTTTAAGAAATTTGAAAATATTACGCAGATATAGCTTATTTCAAGCAAAAAAAGAGAAGTACTTCAATAAAAGTTGAAGTGCTTCTCTTTTTTGTTTGGTTAAACGTTATGGTCCAGTTGGGGCGCCTGTATAAGAACTGTCACTGCTAGAGGTGCTATATCCATATGAGTCAGTACTAGTACTAGTCGATGTGCTGGCAGAACTCTGCTCACTAGTCGATGAACTGGTTGTATCTGTGCTTGAGCTTGAAGCTGTGAGCTTTTTAGTTTTGGACAGCCCTAATTCTTTTCGAATCTTATTTGAAATTTTCCGACGTTCGGCCATGGAAGCAACTTGATAAGATAAACCGTCAATTGTTTTGCTTGTTCCTTCCAATGTGTCAGACTTAACATGATGAGAGGCGTTCTTGTAATCGAAACGCAGTGCCAACATATCGTTGAAAGTTAGATTCGTTTTCATGTTCTTTTGGATAGAATTCATAATCTTTTGGAAACGAGTGACTGATGAGATTGAGAGGGCCTTTTTAACAATGGCCAAAATGACTTGGCGTTGTCGTTTTTGACGACCGTAATCACCGTTAGGATCATCGTAACGCATTCTTGAATAAGAAAGGGCTTCTTTACCTGTCAGATGAGTTTTAACACCTTTTTTCACGTTGGCTGAACCATATTTAAAGGTTAGAGGTGGTGTGACATCTACACCGCCAACTGAATTAACTAGTTCTTTAAGACCACCCATATTCATCACAACATAAAAATCGATTGGCACATCAAGTAAATTTTGAACTGTCTTAATCGATTGGGTTGCGCCGCCAATATTATATGCAGCGTTGATTTTTTGAGTCGTGTTATTAATGGTGACTTCCGTATCACGCGGAATACTTGTCATATAGGTCGTCTTTTTTTGAGCGTTTAATGAGGCCACAATCATTGTGTCACTCAAGCCTTTGTTTTTTCGTCCAAGGGCACCAGTATCGGTTCCCAAAATTAAAACGTTAAGTGGGTCCTTATTTTTGATTACCTTTGCAACGTTTCGAACGGTCGGTGTTTTTACTTTTTGATATGCCTGTTTTGCTGTTTTTTGGGCACTTGTGTACATGGTGTAAGCTTTAACACCACCAGCGGCCAATAAAAGCAGAGCAATAATGCCAATACTCCACCAAATTTTTTTGTGCGATTTTTTAGAGCTCTTCATGTGTTTCTCACTCACTAAGGTGAACCTCTTTTCAATTATTTAATTTTAAAAATTAAAACGTTTTCCTCGTGGTTACATCATATTTTGGCGGCCTTTTTATGAAAACAAGCTATGAAAATATGCTATACTAATCATTGTTGCACTTATCATACACCATCTAGGGAAGGGATAAAATCACAATTTTTATACATAGTATTCAAGGCGTTATCATAATTATTGTGATGATTGCCGTTGGATATATTCTGTCTTGGCGAAAGTGGTTTGATGAAAGTTCCTCAAAACTGATCGCAAAATTAGTTACTCAAATTGCTTTGCCTGCCTACATGATTAGCACGATTACAAATGATTTTACTGCAAAAAAGCTACTAAGTACACTACCAGATTTGCGTTTTCCGGTTTTGTCGATGTTAATTTTATTTGCATTAGCTGCTGTTTTGTACCGGGTCATGCAAATAAAAGAGCAACATAAGGGACTATTTGAATCAATGTTTTTAAATTCTAACACAGTTTTCATTGGGTTACCTGTGAATATGGCACTTTTTGGGAACCGCAGCTTACCATATGTGTTAGTTTATTATATGGCAAACACCACAATCTTTTGGACGTTAGGTGTTTGGCTGATTCAACGGGATGGTACGGAAACTGAAAAATTTAGTTTAAAGACGACATTAGGGAAGATCTTTTCACCACCGCTTCTCGGTTTTATTTTGGGTGTGTTGTTGGTTATTTTTCATATCCAACTCCCACAATTTATCTTAACGGATTGCCAGTACATTGGCGGATTAACAATCCCACTATCTATGTTCTTTATTGGGATTGCGATTCAACGAGCTGGTATTCAAAACGTCAAAATTAACCGTGATAGTTTAGGGGTTTTGTCTGGAAGATTTATTTTTGCGCCCATTCTCATGAGTCTTTTGGTATTGCCAATGCCTGTGCCAGTGTTAATGAAACAAGTTTTCATTTTACAGTCTGCAATGCCAGTTATGACAAACGCACCAGTGGTTGCAAAATTATATCATGCCGATGAAAAGTATGCGGCCATCATGGTTACGGAAACCACACTTTTGAGTTTGATTGTCATTCCATTATTAATGATGTTTGTTAAGTCTGGATTGGTTACTTAAGATTTTGTAAAGATATAGTAGGAAAAGAACTTTAGTTTAAAATATTTGGGAGATAATAAAGAAATTGAGAAAAACAGTCGGTTACATTAGTTTTTCAACTTTAATGTTTAGTTTGATGGAGATTGCCTTAAAAATGGCGGGCGGCGCATTTGATCCAATTCAATTGAATCTGATTCGTTTTGCAGTAGGTGGATTAGTTTTACTACCAATCGCTTTGAATTCTCTAAAAAAACAGCAACGTAAGCTGAATTGGAAAGATTTAAGGTTGTTCGGGATTACTGGATTTATCTGTGTCATCATTAGTATGACATTGTATCAATTGGCAATTGTTTATTCACCGGCAGCAACAGTTGCAGTATTGTTTAGTTGCAATCCAGTGTTTGCCTTAATTTTTTCGTATTTAATCTTGCATGAACGTTTAGGACGTGCTAATTTAATTTCAGTAGTTGTTTCAGTAATCGGACTGTTGGTTATTGTTAACCCTGCACATTTAACAAATGTCGTGGGACTAACCTTAGGGGTCACTTCGGCATTAACGTTTGGGTTATACAGTATCATTTCCCGTTATGGTTCTCAAAAACGAGATTTAAACGGGATCGTAATGACTTGTTTTACCTTTTTAACCGGGACAGTTGAGTTGTTGGCCATTGTCTTGTTAACGCATGTTTCAGCTATCGGTCGTTCAATGGGTCAAGTTAGTTATCTTAAGCAGTTTGTCAATATTCCCGTTTTCGAGAATATTAGTTGGCAGTACTTACCATTGCTCTTCTTCATTGGTGTTTGTGTCACTGGTGGTGGATTTGCATTTTACTTCTTGGCAATGGAGACATCAGATGTTTCAACTGCTTCACTTGTATTCTTTATCAAACCAGCACTGGCACCTGTACTGGCAACACTGATTTTGAGTGAACAAATTACATTACCAACCATTATTGGAATTGTGATTATTTTGATGGGATCAGTGATTACATTTATTGGTAATCGTTCTAAATCAATTCGTTCCGAAATGGGACAACCAGTTTATCCTGAAAAAGAAGATCAAACTGATTCAAATGACTTAATTGGAAAAGTCGAAAGCTTTAATTCAAATGTTGAAGATGAGGATTAAAAATGACGGATTTAGTCTTATTGCGACATGGTCAAAGTGTAGCTAACCGCGATAATGTCTATACAGGTTGGAGTGATGTACCACTTACCGAACAGGGTAGGCAAGAAGCACATCAAGCTGGTAATCTTATTTTGCAAACGGGGATTCAGTTTGAGGATGTCCATACCTCGATGCTAAAAAGAGCAATCACCACTGCAGACATTGTGATGGATGAGATGCATCAAAATTGGTTGCCAATTCATAAAACATGGCGTTTAAATGAACGGCATTATGGGGCTTTACGTGGACAAAATAAGGACGAAACCCGAAAAACATATGGTGTCCATCAGGTTGCTTTGTGGCGACGAAGTTTTAAAGCCGTCCCACCACTTTTAGCGACAACTGAATCAGATCGTCGCTACGTGGAGTTGGGTGATGTTGAGCCACGGGGCGAGAGCCTTGAAATGGCCTATAATCGGTTACTGCCGTATTGGATGGATAAGATTGCACCAAAGCTTTTAGAAGGTAAAAATCAGCTTGTTGTGGCTCATGGAAGTACCTTGCGAGCCTTAATTAAATATTTGGAACAAATTAGTGACGAAGGTATCGATGGGGTTGAAGTCGCTAATGGAGAACCCATTATTTATCAATTCGATGAAGAATTAAATATTATTAGTAAAGAAGTTTTAGACTAAATTAGTAAGGGCGGGTGACCTATGAATTTCAGAGGTGCCTGTCTTTTTTGATTATCTGATGTTGGTTTAGAAAGGTAGAAAACTACATAATACAGAACTAACAAAAAATAGGTAAAGCTGTCAGTCAGAAATTCACCTGACTTTCGCTTCACCTATTTTTATCGAACTAATCGCTTTGTTTCGTTCACTAATGGACAGTTCCACACAGCAGTTTCATAATTATAAGTAAGATTCCTGCGGGATTGCGATCCCCACCTCCATCTCACTTATAATTACGAAATTAAACACCGTGTTTCACTCACTATTAGGACAACTCCACAACACAAGTCCAAATAAATAAGAACGCCTACAGCAGGAATTCTCCTGCTTACAGCGCTCTTATTTATTTGGACTTTAACGTGTTGTTTCGTTCATTAATCCTTATATGCCAATGCACCCATTGGATCCCATGGCAATAATTGAGTTGGTTCCTCTGCTTGTGCCTTACGTTGGTCTTCTGTTAAGAATTGTTTGTCCACAACGACTTGGTAGCAATATTCGCTCATCCATTCGTCAGTCATGACCATATAACCCTTAGTTCCAACTTTTTCGCCCCAGCTGTTTTCGACTTTCCATTTCTTTGGTTCGCCGTCAACCAAGTCAACACCAGTAATAACCATCGCGTGAGTCATCAAGCTTTCGCTGTAATCCAAACGTTCTGCCTTAGACATTGATAAATCAATATCAAACAAAGCTTCTTCATCATAAACGCCAAGATCCAATAAACCACGTTTTCTTGGTTCTGAATGCTGACCGACATCACAACCAAACCAAACACTATGACCAGCCTTAAGTTGGTTGATAGCAGCTTGCTTGAAGTCATGCATATTTAAGTTTAAATGCTTAACCTGACGACCACCCACAACATTACCCAACATTTCGATTGAGTATGTGTGGTTAAATGGTTTGTCATCTGTAGGCGCATTGATGATTGAAACATAGTTCTTAAGGTCCCAACCAACAAACTTTTCAAAGAATGACTTAGGTGTTAATCCAGCTTCACGATGGAAGTTTTTGTCATCATCACGGTATTCCCAGTCAAATGTTGTAGGTGGTTCACCAAAGCTGTATGAAGCCATGCGGTAAACTTCTTCCAACATTTTTTCTTTACGTGACTGAACTTGCTCATCTGAAGTTTCAGCATTGTTGACAAGTTCGCGTAATTCAACGGCATCTTTACGAAGTTTTTCGTTTAATAAAGTGTTGAATTCGTTTGATTTGTTACTGTTGTAAGTTTCGGGGTAAACAGATTCAGGGACAATGCCATATTTATCAATGAGGGCACATAACATGTCCCATTGACCACCATCACCTTGAGGTTCGTTTAACAACCATGAAACCTTACGATCTGAGGTTGGTTTGTCAGCAGTAGCGATGACATTTTCGTAGAACCAGTTTGACTTTTCAAACTTGTCCCAGAAGAAAGTGTAGTTTTGAGAAAGTTCAAAATCTTTGATCTTGAATTCTTCAGATAAATGATGACGCATCGTGTTCAATGCGGCAAACATCCAACAACGGCCACTTTGCTTCTGATTGGCAACAGCACCTGTCTCTAAGTCAATTGAGAAAACGGGACTGAAATCAGCACCGCCACGAAGGCCTTCGCTAGCCGCTAAGATACCGTTCTTAGTAACCGCGCGTTCAAGGACTTTAGACTTGTTTTGTTCGTTATAATTTTTTGCGTAACGAGCAACTTGATCTTTAGAAATACTATTATTACTCAATTTGTTCACTCCTAACCTTTAATATATAAACATTGTAGTCGAAAAAGAATAATTAGTAAATGCTTAAATCTTGATTAAAAACTCTTTAGGGACGGGCTTGAATAACCTCGGGACCGTTCTGGCGACCCACAATGATGGTATTCACCATATCTAAGAACAGGCCCTGTTCAACGATCCCAACCTGTTTGATCAGATAATCAGCCAATTCGTGAGGATGTTCAATTTTGCCTAGATGTAAGTCGATGACGTAGTTTTTTGAATCGGTTAGGACATTTTTGCCAGCCTCGTCTAATCGAAATTCAGGATGGAGGTTTTTAGCGGCAAGCTTTTTATAAACCTGTTGACTACCATAGGGAATGACTTCTAAAGGAAGTGGAAATTTTCCAAGCGTCTGAACCATTTTTGATTCATCCACAATCCACATGACTTTTGTTGAGTTAGTTGCGACAATTTTTTCAAAAAGATGAGCCGCACCGCCACCTTTAATGCCCTGAAAATCTGCACTAATTTCGTCGGCTCCATCAATTGTGAGATCAATGTGGTCAACTTCATCAACCGACTTTACTTCGATGCCCAGTGATCCGGCCTGTTTAGCTGTCCGATTAGAGGTAGGGACCCCAATAACATGAAGATTTTCGTTTTTTACACGTTCACCTAGGGCATCAACCATGAATTTTACGGTTGATCCAGTTCCAAGACCCACAACGGTGTTATCTTGAATAAATTTGACAGCTTCTTGACCAACTAATTTTTTGAGTTCATTTTGATCCATTACTTTTCTCCTTTTCTTTTTGAACTTCTGCTTCCGAATGATTTTCAATTAAAGCTTGGTATTCCAAGTGCTTTTTCAAATAAGCACGGGCATATGGACAGAGTGGATAGATTTTCTTGTTCTGTTGTTTTGCAAAATTTAGCATTTCAATCATGAGCTGCTGTGCCATGCCTTGCCCACGTAATGCTGGATTCACAAAAACTTGTTCAATAACTAAGGTTTGGTCATCACGGATTGGAAAATAGGTGACGCACCCGCCAATTTTATCTTGATAGTTAAAACTAATTTTCTGACCATCATTAGTGAATTTCATCCCAACACTTCCTTGTCAAATTGTTAATTCCCCTTAATTGTCACCTCCGAATTTTGCAAAGTCAATTAGGAAACTTAAATTTCCCTATTTTTTAAATGAATTAGTTTACAAAACGGCATTTCAAACGGATAATATACAAAGATTGAACCTTTTAATGCGAAATTAATCATTAGATGAATAAGAAGGGAATTTTTAAGTATGAAGCGTGGTTTTGAAATTGTTTCTAAATATCAAGATAAAAATCTCAATCTTCCATATCGATCCACAGAGCACGCAGCGGGTTATGATTTTGAGGCGGCTGAAGATTTTGTTTTACCCTCTATTTGGAAAGGTAACTTTTTAAAGGTGCTCTGGTCACTACATCATAAGCGACCAGTCAGTGAAACTGACTTGGTGAATGGTAGTAAGGACCTAAAGCCCTTCTTGGTTCCAACCGGAATTAAAGCATATATGCAAGATGACGAGTTTTTGTTGGCCGCAAATCGTTCTAGCAGTCCTTTGAAACGAGGAGTGATACTGCCAAATGGTGTAGGGATTATTGATGCGGATTACTATAATAATGCTGGCAATGAAGGTGAAATTTACTTTCAACTCATTAATATGGGGTTAAGAGATATTACCATTAAAAAAGGTGAACGGATTGGACAGGGAATCTTCATGTCCTATTTACAGGCCGACGGAAAAGATGAACGAGCTGAAAAACGAGTAGGTGGTTTTGGTTCATCTGGTAAGTAGTTAGTTAAAGATTTATAAAGATATTTTCAAACCAATTGTTTTGGTAAGAATATGCTAAAATTGAAGGGAGCAGATACTACTATGGCAAAAGAAAAGACTCAGTTTGTCTGTCAAAATTGTGGCTACGTTTCGCCTCGATTTTTAGGCCGGTGTCCAAGTTGTGGTCAATGGAACACTTTGGTTGAAGAGCGGGTTGAAAGCGAAAAAGTTAATCACAAAGCTCGAGTTAGTTTCGAAGGTAACCGAGCCAAACCGCAACTAATTAGCCAAGTTGATATGAGTGAAACTCCCCGTGTAAAAACAGGTTTGGATGAGTTTAACCGAGTTTTAGGCGGTGGTATTGTAACTGGATCACTTGTTTTGATTGGTGGTGATCCAGGAATCGGAAAATCAACATTGCTTTTGCAAATTTCTGGTCAACTAAGCGAAACAAAGCATCGCGTTTTATATGTATCTGGGGAAGAAAGTGCTGCCCAAATCAAAATGCGTGCCGACCGTTTACATGTTGCTAGTGAGAATTTTTATTTGTTCCCAGAAACTGACATGAATAGCATCCAAGCGGCTATCAAAGAACTCAAACCAACCTATGTGATTATCGATTCGATTCAGACAATGCAGGAGCCGGATATCCAATCTGCTGTTGGTAGTGTAGCGCAAGTTCGTGAGATCACTGCCGAACTGATGCAGATTGCAAAAACTAACAATATTACAATTTTTATTGTCGGTCATGTGACTAAGGGCGGTGCAATTGCGGGGCCGAAGATCTTGGAGCATATGGTGGATACAGTTCTTTACTTTGAAGGCGATTTGCATCACACTTATCGAATTCTTCGGGCCGTAAAGAACCGATTTGGTTCAACTAATGAACTGGGAATTTTTGAAATGCGTGAAACGGGTTTGCAAGAGGTTGCCAATCCTTCAGAAATTTTCTTGGAAGAACGGCTAAAAGATGCTACGGGTTCCGCCATCGTGGTTTCAATGGAAGGGACACGACCAATTTTGGTTGAAGTCCAAGCTTTAATCACGCCCACTACTTTTGGTAATGCAAAACGCACAGCTAGTGGACTGGATCATAACCGAGTTTCTTTGATTATGGCAGTTTTGGAAAAACGGGCTAATTTTTTGCTGCAGAACCAAGATGCGTATTTAAAAGCTGCCGGTGGTGTCAAGTTGGATGAACCGGCAATTGATTTAGCTATTGCAATTAGTATTGCGTCTAGTTACCGCGATAAAGGAACGGACCCGATGGATGCATTTGTGGGTGAAATTGGATTGACGGGTGAAATTCGCCGGGTAAACCGAATTGAACAACGGGTGGCTGAGGCTCAAAAGCTGGGCTTCAAACGTATTTATTTGCCTAAAAACAACCTTCAAGGATGGACACCACCAACTGGTATCGAGGTTGTGGGTGTCGCAACTTTGTCAGATGCGTTGCGAAGAATTTTTAAATAGTAGGTTTAAATTTGAAAGGAGGGATGTTTAATGAAAAGGAATATTATTAAGGCCGTTTTTGCGTTAGCAGGTGGTGCGCTAGGTGCTATTTTGTTACCACCATTATGGCTGTTATTGTCGTTAGGTAATCATTGGTGGCTAAGTAATTCAGTTACAAATTTCGTGGTTGGAGCAATTATTTTCTTTATTATTTCACTGTTCTTAGCCGGCTACATTGAACGATTAGTAAGTCGCTTAGAAAAACAGATTTCAAAGATTCCACCGGTCCGTTTGCTATATGGAAGCTTATCAACGGTTGTTGGGCTGGTTTTGGCAATTTTGATTTCAACATTGTTTTATCGTCAACAAATCTTCTTTTTGAATACTGTTGTACCCATCATTTTCATGTTGACTTTGGGTTACTTGGGATTTCGGATTGGAACCACACAGGCTGACGAATGGCGTAAATTGTTCACGCGTCGTAAGGAACCTGAGAATGCCAAAAACGTCTTAGATCGCAAGTATTCAGATAATTTTCATCACTATAAAATTTTGGATACCAATATTTTGATTGACGGTCGAATTTATGATTTGATTAAGACTGGTTTTATTGAGGGAACGCTACTGGTTCCTAACTTTGTTTTGTATGAATTACAATATATTGCGGATTCTTCAGACAGTATCAAACGAGTACGTGGTCGTCGTGGTTTGGATATTTTAAACAAATTACAAAGTGATCATGTTATCCCGGTGGAAATGTATGAAGGTGATTATGAAGAAATTGATGAAGTCGATAGCAAACTTATTCGATTGGCAAAGGATAAGGATGCGGTGATTGTCACCAATGACTATAATCTCAACAAAGTGAGCCAATTTCAAAATGTTCAAGTATTAAATATTAACGCTCTAGCCAATGCATTGAAACCACGGGTCATTCCCGGTGAAAACCTGCATGTGATGGTGGTTAAAAACGGAACAGAACGGCAACAAGGAGTTGCGTATTTGGATGATGGTACCATGGTTGTGGTTGAAGAAGGTAAGTACTTCATTAATCAAGAATTGGATGTTGTTGTCACAAGTGCGCTTCAAACAGATGCCGGGCGAATGATTTTCGCAAAACCGTTACATTCGACACGAGGAATTAGTGAGCGTAACTCAGAAAATAGCTAAGATTGTGGCTTTATTTATTTGAGTGGCAATTGTACAATTGATTAAGCAATAAAATGTGAAAAACTTAGAAAGAGGCGTTAATTTTGGCAAAAAGTAAGATTCGTGTTCGTTATGCACCAAGTCCTACTGGTCATTTGCATATTGGAAATGCACGAACAGCTCTGTTTAATTATCTGTTTGCACGTCATTACAAGGGCAAGTTTATTATTCGAATTGAGGATACGGATACCAGCCGTAATATCAAGGATGGTGAACGTAGTCAGCTGGACAATCTAAAATGGTTGGGGCTGGATTGGGATGAAGGTCCCGATAAGCCTGGTGATTATGGTCCTTATCGTCAGTCTGAACGAAAGGCTATATATGAACCTTTGATTCAAGAGTTGTTGGACAAAAATTTGGCTTATGAATCTTATGAGACAGAAGAAGAGCTTCAAAAACAACGTGAAGAACAAAAGGCACGTGGCGAAATGCCTCGTTATGTTTATGAATACGCTGGGATGAGCGATGACGAAATCAAAGCTAAAATTGCTGAATCTAAGGCAGCTGGTTTAGAACCAGTTATTCGTTTCCGCGTTCCAGAACACAAAACTTATACCTGGGATGACATTGTTAAGGGCAATATTTCATTTGACTCAAGTACAATTGGTGGCGATTTTGTCATTCAAAAGCGCGATGGGATGCCAACGTATAACTTTGCCGTTGTGGTGGATGACCATAAAATGGAAATCTCGCATGTCTTCCGTGGTGATGATCATGTTGCCAACACGCCAAAACAATTGATGATCTATGAAGCATTTGGCTGGCAGCCACCCAAGTTTGGTCATATGAGTTTAATCATAAATAATGAGACTGGCAAAAAGTTAAGTAAACGTGATGAGAGTGTACTTCAGTTTATCGAACAGTACCGTTCACTCGGTTATTTACCAGATGCTATGTTAAACTTCATTGTTTTGCTTGGTTGGTCACCAGTTGGTGAAAGTGAAATCTTTACCCAACGTGAATTAATTAAAATGTACGATGAAAAACGTTTGAGTAAGTCACCTGCAACTTTTGATGGCAAAAAATTGGAATGGATCAATAACCAATACGTCAAGACGGCTGATGAAGATAAAGTGATGGATTCCGCTTTGCGTCAATTGATAAAGGCTGGTAACATTGAAAAAAATCCTGAACCAGAACGGGTTGAGTGGGCACGTAAATTAATTAACGTTTATAAACGTCAAATGAGTTATACTGCGCAAATTAATGAAATGGCTGATTTGTTCTTCAATGGTCCTGATGAGATCAATGAAGAAGCGAAGCAAGAAATTTCGGCAGACACTGCCTTGCCAGTTTTAAAGGCAATGTATGCTCGGTTTGATAAGATGGAAATCTTTGATACAGTCGAAATTTTAGCTGCTATTAAGGCGGTTCAAAAAGAAACTGGTGTTAAAGGGCGTGCGTTATGGATGCCAATTCGAATTGCCATTACCCATGAAATGCATGGACCAGAATTACCAGAAACCATTGAACTTTTGGGTCAAAAGACCGCAATGTCTCACTTGAAAGCAATGATTGATGAACTGGATAAGTAATAAAAAAGGATTGTGGGAGATGAGTTTCTTCACACAATCCTTTTTTAGGTGGTTTCTGGGATATGTGATAAAATCAAAACAGAATATAAAATGAAAAGAGGCCGTTTGAATGATAAACGTTTATAATACAATGACGCGACGAAAAGAAGCGTTTCAGCCCATCACTCCCGGGATTGTGAACATGTATGTTTGTGGTCCCACTGTATATAATTACATTCATATCGGTAATGCACGTAGCATCATTGCGTTTGACACAATCCGACGCTATTTTGAGTATCGTGGTTTTAAAGTGAATTTTGTTTCTAATTTTACCGATGTTGATGATAAAATGATCAATACCGCTAAAAAAGAAGGGACAACGGTTCCCAAATTAGCTGATAAATTTATTCAGGATTTCATGGAAGATAGTCGCGCAATTAATGTGGAACCGGCAACTATGAACCCCCGGGCAACCGAAAATATCGCAGAAATCATCGATTTTATCCAGGTTTTGCTCGATAAAGGTTATGCATATGTGTCTGACGGGGATGTTTATTATCGAACTCGCAAATTTAAAAAGTATGGTGAACTTTCGGGCCAAAATATTGATGATTTGGAACAAGGCGCCAGTGAACATGTAAATGATGAAGAAACAGCCCGTAAAGAAGATCCCATTGATTTTGCGTTATGGAAAGGTGTCAAAGCAGACGAAATTTCTTGGGAAGCACCTTGGGGTAAAGGTCGTCCGGGTTGGCACATCGAGTGTTCCGTAATGGCCACAAAGTACCTAGGTGAAACCATTGATATTCATGCTGGTGGTGAAGATTTAGAGTTTCCCCATCATGAAAATGAGATTGCACAAAGTGAGGCCAAAACTGGTAAAACCTTTTCTAATTATTGGATGCATAACGGTTTTGTCACGGTTGGCGACGAAAATGAAAAAATGAGTAAGTCGTTAGGCAACTTTGTGACTGTTCACGATATTATCAAAGAAATGGATCCCCAAATTCTCCGTTTGTTTATGGCGACTACCCAGTATCGTCGTCCAATTCAATATACACGAGAAAATTTGACTGAAGCTGGTAATAATTTAGCTAAACTGCAAAATGCCTTTGCCAATCTAAATTATCGTTATGCAGATGCAATTGATGGCGAAGATCCCGAAATAGCAATGCGGGTTAAGGAATTAACTGACGATTTCAATCAGGCTATGGATGATGATTTTAATGCCCAAAATGGGATTGCGGTTGTGTATGAATTGACCAAAGTTTTAAATGTGTATAGTGAACGCGAAACCGTTAAACGAAACTCACTAGATTTGTTAAAAGCTCGATTTATTGAACTGGTAAGTATTTTTGGAATTAAATTAGAAGAAACAAAATTAGAAGATGAAACGATTAAACAACTCATTACACAACGCGATCAAGCCAGAGAAAACAAGGACTTTCAACGTAGTGATGAAATTCGGGATCAATTAAAAGACCAGGGAATTATCTTGGAGGACACCCCTCAAGGAACTCGGTGGAAAAGGGAATAATATCGAATGACAGAATATGACGATTATAAACAATTAAATGGCATTGCATTAGCGTACTTAGGTGATGCAGTATACGAAGTTTACATCAGAAGACACTTGATTCAAAAAGGCCTGACAAAGCCAACTAAGCTCCATCATACGGCAACCAACTTTGTTTCGGCAAAGGCACAGGCAGCTTTAATTGATGCCATGAAGGCGCAAAAAATCTTAACTGAAACTGAAGAAGCGTATTTTAAACGGGGCCGTAATGCTAAAAGTCATACTTCCGCTAAAAACACTTCCGTTTTGACGTATCGGATTTCCACAGGGTTTGAAGCACTAATGGGGTATCTTTCTTTAAGTGGTCAGCAGGAACGCTTAGATTGGCTTGCTAACTGGTGTATTGCACAAGTAGAGGAAGGAAAAATTACACATGCCACAAAGTAAAAACGAAGATCAGAATGCAGCAGAGACGCAAGGTGATTTTATTATTGGCCGTCATCCAGCAGTTTCCGCTTTAAAGTCGCAACAAACAATCAATAAAGTGTTCATTCAAGAAGGCTTAAAAGCAGATGCAATTCACGATATTGTCAAACTTGCAGAAAAACGCAAACTTATTGTGTCACAGGTGCCTAAACATAAGTTAGACCATTTATCTGATGGACAAAATCATCAAGGCGTCGTACTTGCCATTGCAGCTTTTGAGTATGCTGATTTGGACGATGTTTTCAAAAAAGCCAGTGATAAAGACGAAGCGCCATTTGTCGTTATCTTGGATAATATTGAAGATCCACATAATTTGGGTTCAATTTTACGAACTGCTGATGCCGCAGGGGTTCATGGTGTGATTATTCCAAAACACCGTGCAGTTGGCTTGACTAGTACCGTGGCAAAAACGTCAGCAGGGGCCATTGAGCACGTGCCGGTTGTGCGCGTCACAAACTTGGTCAATACTGTTAAAGAATTAAAAAAGCGCGGCATGTGGATCTTTGGTACTGATATGGATGGTACTGATTATCGTAAATGGGATGCAAAAGGATCAGTAGGCTTAATCATTGGTAATGAAGGTAAAGGAATCTCACCTTTATTGAAGAAACAGGTTGATGAAACATTGACCATTCCGATGGTGGGGCAAGTGCAAAGTTTGAATGCCAGTGTTGCGGCAAGTTTATTAATTTATCAAGGATTTTCAACACGCCATTCTTTATAAAAAGTACGACAAAAAATTCGATTACTCCGACAAAAGTAAAGTTTACTGCGAGGTTTTACAGTGAATTTTGCTTTTTTTGTGGCTATAATCCGCGTCATATCAACGATTTAAACGTGTGTTCCCTTGCCAGCCAAATACTTAATCTGGTATATTATTTTCTCGAGGAGGCTGGTTAGGAGTGACACATGACAAACAACACGTACGAAACTGAGTTAAGTTTAATTGATAAAGCAAAATATGGGGATTCTACAAGCTTTGAGCTATTATTTCATCAGTACAGTCCAATCGTGCTTCACATTAAGGAAAAGTATTTTTTACGAGGATACGAATTGGATGATTGGTTACAGGAGGGAAGGGTGTCTTTCTTTAATACGATCGCGAACTACGACAGTGAACGGCATATTACATTAGGAAAATTCTTTCAAACCAATTTTCAAAATCGGGTCTGCAGTCTTATTCGTCGAGAAATGGCCTTCAAACGGCGTTCAGATTTATTTAGCAATTCTCTGGAGGCAATGCAAGAAGAGAATAGTGACTGTGAGCGTTTGTTCATGACCAAACATGGTGGACCACACGAAATGGCAGTATTGAAGGAAGATTGTGAACGCTATTGTTCAGATCTTTCTGGGTTTGAAGCACAAGTTTTTCGTCACTTTTTTGCCGGAAAAGATTCAGCAGAGATTGCGACTATTCTAAATTGTGATCGTTCAAAAGTTTTAAACGCAATTAGTCGGTGTCGCAGCAAGTTTGAACAACGTGTTTCTCATGATCGGTAAATAAAAATAGGACTCAGGTCCTATTTTTTACTGTCATCAATTTTATTAATTGGTTGAAATTGACATGGTGGAGCTGGCATGATAAAGTTAGATTTGATTAATTAGGGAGATAAATTATGTCGCAAAAACAAATTGCTTTAGCATGTTCAGTTTGTGGATCACGGAACTATACAGTTGCGGCGAATCCAAACAGAACTACAAGATTAGAAGTTAAAAAGTATTGTAAACACTGCAACAAACACACGTTACACCGAGAAACACGCTAGGAGGAAAGTTCAATGAAATTTATTAAAAGTGTTATACAAGAGATGCATGATGTGACCTGGCCAAATGCACACCAGCTCCGCAAAGATGCTTCTTCTGTCATTGGACTCTCAGTATTCTTTGTTGCTTTCTTTGCACTGGTGGACTGGTTAGTTCAACTTTTTCTTGCTTTATTCCAGTAAAAGCATGGCACTAGATCGTTTTTTTTGATACAATAACTGTGTTGGAACTTCGTGTAGACGGAGTTTTTTTATTTTGTTTAAAATCAAAGGAGAAATACAATTGGAAACAGCTGCAAAAAATTGGTATGTTTTGCATACCTATTCAGGATATGAAAACAAAGTCAAAGCTAACTTGGAATCTCGTTCTCTATCAATGGGAATGCAAGATAATATTTTCCGAGTAGTTGTTCCTGAAGAAGAGGAACATGAAAACAAAAATGGCAAAGACAAGGTTACAATGAAAAAGGAATTTCCTGGATATGTTTTAGTGGAAATGGTCATGAGCGATCAAGCTTGGTACATCGTGCGAAACACTCCTGGTGTTACTGGCTTTGTAGGCTCACATGGTTCAGGTAGTAAACCATCTCCATTGTTGCCAGATGAAGCAGAACGAATTCTTCGTCATTTGGGGATGTCAGTACGGCATGCCACAATTGAAGTTGAAGTTGGGGAAACGGTCAAAATTGTTGATGGTGCTTTCTCTGGATTGACCGGGAAAATTACTGAAGTCGACAATAAAAATATGAAATTGAAAGTTAATATCAACATGTTCGGTCGTGAAACGAGTACAGAGCTTGATATGGAGCAAATTGACAAACTGGATTAGGGGTTTGTCCTTTTGATAATTACATGGTATACTTTTAAAGTATGCTTTTGTGCATATGTAAGCGTGGGAGAGGAAATTTAAATCCTCATCATACCACACACGGACTTATAAGGAGGTATGTCTCGTGGCAAAAAAAGTAGCTAACGTTGTAAAATTGCAAATTCCTGCCGGAAAAGCAACTCCGGCTCCACCAGTTGGTCCAGCTTTAGGACAAGCAGGTATTAATATTATGGGATTCACAAAGGAATTTAATGCACGTACAGCTGATCAAGCTGGCATGTTAATTCCTGTTGTAATCACAGTTTATGAAGATCGTTCATTCGATTTCGTTACAAAGACTCCACCTGCTTCTGTTCTCTTGAAGAAAGCTGCCGGTGTTGAACATGGTTCTGGTGAACCTAACACAAACAAGGTTGCAACTGTAACCAAGGATCAAGTTAAGGAAATCGCCGAAACAAAAATGCAAGATCTAAACGCTGCAAACGTAGAGTCTGCAATGCGCATGGTCGAAGGTACTGCACGCAGCATGGGCTTTGAAGTTAAAGACTAAGTTGTTGTAGTCGGATACTCCATTAAAATGGATGTATCAAGTGGGAGGAAAATCCGATAAAACCACATTTGCAAGGAGGAAAACACAGATGGCAAAAAGAGGTAAAAAGTATCAAGATGCCTTAAAGCAAGTTGATACAACAAAAGCATATGCACCAAAGGAAGCTTTGGACTTAGTTAAGAAAATGGATTTTGCTAAGTTTGACGCAACTGTAGAAACAGTTTTCAAATTAAATGTAGATACAAAACAAGCTGATCAACAATTACGTGGCGCTGTTGTTTTACCAAATGGTACAGGTAAAGAACAAACAGTTATTGTTTTTGCTAAAGGTGAAAAAGCTAAAGATGCCGAGGCAGCTGGCGCAGACGTTGTGGGTGACAATGATTTAGTTCAACGTATCCAAGGCGGCTGGCTTGATTTCGATGTTGCAATTGCAACACCTGATATGATGGCTCAGGTTGGACGTTTAGGTCGGGTTCTTGGACCCAAAGGTTTAATGCCTAACCCTAAGACCGGAACAGTTACAATGGATGTAACCAAGGCTGTTACAGAATCTAAAGCTGGAAAAGTTACTTACAGAACTGATCGTGATGGTAATGTTCATGTGCCAATTGGTAAGGTGTCATTTGATGCTGACAAGTTACTTGGTAATTTGACAGTTATTGAAGATACAATCGTTCGTGCACGTCCTGCTTCTGTTAAAGGAACATACGTACAAAACGTTTCTGTAGCTTCAACATTTGGCCCTGGTGTCCATGTTGATTTATCACAGTTTTAATTAATTGTGTATTGACATAGATAGCTTTTCTATGGTAACTTTGATTAGTAAATTATAATAAAATTTGCCTAAGACTCAGGTGACGAGTGATCGTCTTAATTTTTTGCCTGCCGAGGAACGTAGAAATGTAAATTTCCGTATCCCGTCTGGGTGCGGATTTTTTTATAATTAAAAAATTGCTGGAGGTGAAATTTAATGAGTAAAGAAGCAATCGCTAAAAAATCTGCAATTGTTGATACAGCTGTTGATTATTTTAGCAAAGCCGCTTCCGCAATCGTTGTTGATTCACGTGGATTGACTGTTGCAGAAGACACAGAGTTACGTAAGGAATTGCGTGATGCTGGTGTTACGTTGCATGTAATTAAAAACAAAATTTTAACTCGTGCTGCTGAAAAAGCTGGTTACAAAGGGTTAAACGATATTTTTGTTGGCCCAAGTGCTGTTGCATTCTCTGATGAGGACCCAGTTGCACCTGCAAAGGTTTTGAAAAAGTTTGCCGACGAACATGACGCACTTACACTTAAGGGTGGCATGATCGAAGGAAAAGTAGCTACACTTGATGAAATTAACACATACGCTTCAATGCCTAGTCGTGAAGACTTGCTCAGCATGCTTGCTAATGTATTACAAGCACCTGTACGTAATGTTGCTTATGCTGTTAAAGCTGTTGCAGATAAAAAGTCTGAAGAAGACGCTGCATAATTAAATTAGACAAATATAATGGAGGAAACAAAAATGGCATTAGATAAAGACCAATTTATTGAAGACTTAAAAGGTGCTTCAATTACTGACTTAAATGACTTAGTTAAAGCTATCGAAGACGAATTCGGTGTTTCAGCTGCTGCTCCAGTTGCTGCCGCAGGTGCTGCTGGTGGCGATGCTGCTGCAAAGACAACATTCACTGTTGAATTAACAGAGGCTGGATCAGCTAAAGTTAAAGCAATCAAGGCTGTTCGTGAAATCACTGGCCTTGGCTTGAAAGATGCTAAGGACCTTGTTGACAAGGCACCTTCAGCAATCAAAGAAGACGTTTCAGAAGACGAAGCAAACGATGTTAAAGCTAAGCTTGAAGAAGCTGGCGCTACAGTTACTGTTAAATAATCTGTTAACATCCAAAAAGAACTCACAATTGTGGGTTCTTTTTTTATCTTCAAATAAACTTCGAATCCATTATTGACATTGGGAGAAGTGAATGTTAAGTTAAGTAAAAGTTAAAAATATTAGATGTTGATGAGAAGAGTAAGATTGGAAACCTT
>NZ_BJWE01000026.1 GCF_007990205.1 Pediococcus parvulus
GATGGCTAACTTGATTATAAAATTCGCGGTGTGATAAGAATTATAAAAGCTTTCTTTCGTGTAATTGAGCCTGTTTAATTTGTGATTTTCTGGCCTAAGAAATATATTCAAACGCTTAATTATTAATCCTATAATTTCATTAGAGAGACTATTAGAATTCATTTTGGAGTATTTGTGTAGTAGCCAATCAAAAAAATTCAGCAAAAAGATCAACATTATCTTCCCTAAATGAAATAAATAGTCCATCTTCGATTGTGTGTTCAAAATATGATACGTTTTGGATTAATATTTTTTTTTCGTGTTTGATGGTTGTTTAATGCCAAAATTAGTTAAATAGAAAAAATCATGGGTTATCCGGTATCGTTCAAAATTATTTAATAAAGATAAGTTCTCATACCTAGATAATTTTGAAAATTTTCCTTATTTGAATGAGATGTGACTAATTTTTCTACAAAAAATGGCGAGTTCTTAATTAACCATGTACTCGTCATTTTATCTATGTATGTTAATGATCGCATTAATGTTGTATTACTATACCAATGCATATGTCATCAACCTTGGCTTATCATCATTTTTTTTGCACCAAGCTACGATAGTCTTACTTTGCCCAGTTTATGGTAAATAAAGCCATTTTCTTTAAGAATTCCAGCAAAACTATCGGATAAATTACTAAAGGATTCGGTCTTCTTTAAATTGCCTAAACTTCCTAAACTAAATTTCATAATATCATCTCCTCGTTGGTCATAATATATCTCAAAAAATAAAAATGCAATACTTTTCTAATCATTTTATCATTTTTACTCATTTTTATTATAGAAAAGTATAAAACCAATTGAGTTATACGATATTTGTTGTATTGTCTGTGGAGTAAGTTACTATGGACTGATATTACACATGGTATATATCAGTAATTATGTCCCACCAATGTAACCGCTAAAAGTCGTGTGGTATAATAAGAATGCAATGTTTTTAAGCTTTTTGGCGAAAATAAGATCATATAGATTTCAATCAAAAACGACTCTGTTAAGGAGGAAACAAGTTTTATGCAAAAGATTTTAATTGTTGACGATGAAAAACCAATTTCAGACATCGTAAAATTTAATTTAACTAAAGAAGGCTATGAAGTTATTAAAGCCTATGATGGGGAAGAAGCCCTTGAAAAAGTAGAAGATGAACAACCAGATTTGATTCTTTTGGACTTGATGCTACCCAAAATTGATGGTTTGGAAGTTGCACGTCGTGTGCGTGCAAAACATAGTATTCCCATTATCATGGTGACAGCGAAAGATTCTGAATTAGATAAAGTAGTTGGCTTGGAACTTGGCGCTGATGATTATGTAACGAAACCATTTTCTAACCGTGAACTAGTTGCCCGGGTGAAGGCTAACTTGCGTCGCCAAGACCAGTTAGTTAGTTCTGAACAAGAAAGCAATGACATCAAAGTTGGTGATTTGGATATTAATCCCGATGCCTATGCGGTTTCGCGGCGTGGTGACCAGCTTGACTTGACTCATCGTGAATTTGAGCTGCTTTATTATCTAGCGCAGCACATGGGACAGGTTATGACTCGTGAACATCTCTTACAGACAGTTTGGGGTTACGATTACTTTGGTGATGTGCGGACGGTGGATGTTACGGTTCGGCGTTTGCGTGAAAAAATTGAAGAAAACCCAAGTAATCCAATCTACCTAGTTACCCGACGTGGAGTGGGATATTATTTACGGAATCCAGAAAATGAAAAATAATGGGAGCCATGTTTGGTTATGAACAAGAAAACCCGTTTCTATCAATCGATAAACTTTAAAATAGCCTTGGTATTCGCCTTGTTATTAATGATAACATTGGAAATTGTCGGGGTTATTTTTGTACGTCAATTGGAGCAACAAAATTTAAGCCAGTTTAAGAGTCAAATTCAATTAGGAACCTATGTTGATAATGAGATTTCAGAGCAACTTGGAAAAAGTAATGTCACTTCAGCAAATAAACAGATTCAACAGATTGTTTCTGATGTGAATAATACTAACATTACAGAAATTCGTGTTATTGATAACAAGGGAACCGTACGCGCGTCAAGTGATCTGAACGAACAATCAATTGTCGGTCAAAAAACAACAGATCAAGCGATTAAAAATGTGATTTATAATTCGCGTTCCTATCAACAGGTTAATTATGATCAGGGAAATAATAATCGATATTACATTTCAATTATTCCGTTAATTAGCACAAGCGGTAACACGAATACTGTGGTTGGTGCTTTATATGTGCGTGCGAATTTAGAGAGTGTTTATTCAAACGTTAATAAAATCACACTAATTTTCTTTGTGGCGGCTTCGTTTGCCATTGTTGTGGGATTGTTGCTGGCCATTATTATTTCGCGAGCCATTACGCGACCAATTGAAGAAATGAAGAAACAAACTATGCGAATTGCCCGTGGAGACTATTCTGGACACGTTCATGTGTATGGAAAGGATGAGTTGGGGCAATTAGCCTCAGCGGTAAATAACCTGTCTGTGCGTGTTGAGGAAGCACAAGAGTCCACTGAGTCTGAACAACGACGGTTGGATAGTGTGCTTGCTCACATGACCGATGGCGTTATTGCCACGGATCGGCGTGGCCGGATCACAATTGTAAATGACATGGCGCTTGATTTTTTGAGTGCCGATGCGGAACACACAGCTGGAAAATCAATTCTGGACGTTTTAGATATTCGAACCACGTATACTTTGCGAGAACTGTTAGAAAATCAAGACGATATTGTGCTGGATTTTTCAACTAAAACGCAAGATCTAATTTTGCATGCTTCTTTTGCATTAATTCAGCGAGAATCCGGTTTTATTAGTGGTCTGGTTTGTGTGTTACATGATGTTACTGAACAACAAAAAATTGACCAAGATCGTAAACAATTCGTTTCTAACGTCTCTCATGAACTACGGACACCATTGACCAGTTTAAAGAGTTACATTGAAGCTCTAACAGATGGTGCGTGGAAGGATCCTAAAGTTGCACCACAGTTTTTAAAAGTGACTCAAGAAGAAACGGATCGGATGATTCGGATGATTAATGACTTACTAAGCTTGTCACGAATGGATTCTGGAACAGCTAAACTTGATTTGGAACTTATTAACTTAAATGAGTTGTTTAACCATGTTCTGGATCGATTTGACATGATCCTAAAAACAGACGATAATCCTGATAAAAATTACATCATCAAACGTGAGTTTACGCGTCGTGATCTTTGGGTTGAAGTTGATACTGATAAGTTCCAACAAGTGTTAGATAATTTAATGAATAATGCGATCAAATACTCACCAGATGGTGGCACAATTACTTGCCGCTTGTTAGAAACGCATAATCACGTTATTTTAAGCGTTTCAGATCAAGGGCTGGGTATTCCGAAGAAGGATCTAACTCATGTCTTTGATCGATTCTACCGGGTGGATAAAGCACGTTCACGTGCACAAGGTGGAACTGGTTTGGGATTGGCAATCTCAAAGGAAATTATTTCAATGCATGGCGGCCGAATCTGGGTTGATAGTAAGGAAGGCAAGGGCTCTATATTCTACATTTCCCTTCCTTATGAGCCCTTAGACGAGGAGGATCAGTGGGAATGAGAGGAATGCGAGCTAATCGAATATTAATTCATCTTGGCCTTATTCTAGTGGTCCTTTTAAGTGTGGTTTTGTCGTGGTTTATTTGGACAAATCCGGCCCACTATGAAAAAACGAAACAACAATCAAGTCGAAATAGTAATGTAGTTCAAAGTGAACAATCGAATAAATCGGTTGGTGATATTTATTTACCAACACAGGTAATTTATCATCAATCAGATACGAGTTCGTATTTAATTAACAATACTAATGTTAGTCTAACGGATTCTATCCGAAGTGCCATCCAAAAGTGGCACTTACGTGGCGTAACGAGAAAATCGATCAATAGTCGTAAGGCGTATGAAAATTTAGTTGCCCGTGATAATACAGTTATGTTAAAGTATCCGGACAATGTGACGAGTGGTATTTTAAATGACGCGTTTGATCAGAAGACCAGGTTTAGTGGTAAATTTTCTCGAATCGTTTTTTCAGTTGATAAACGAAATGAAGTTTATCTTTTAAATGATGAAAATTATGCAATTTATAAAGTTCGAACAACTAATCAAAATCTAGCTCAGATTAAGGAACTATTGATTGGCAAGGTACAACGCTTTGCAGTGTCAGAAACGTTAATTAATCACCGTTTGATGACGAATTACGAAAATGAAGTTAAAGTTCCGGAATATAGTTATCTGGTTAATAAACAAACCGCCGCTTATTTTGTTTCAACTTTAATGGATAGTGATAATGCTTCTTCAGTGACAACTAAGGAACAAAAAGGCAAAACAATTTATAATGATAGTAATTCAAAGCGGATGACCGTGAATAACAAACGGGGCATCGTATTTTATGAAGATTTGTCGGGGAAGCAATCCTATCATACCGGGATGAGTTCAACGTTGTCCAAGAGTTTCAAAGTATTGAAACAAATGGAAGTCCCGTTGGATAACATGCGCTATTATCACTACAATGCCAAAAATAATTCCGTTGTTTACCGTAGTTACGTCGAAGGCTTTCCTATCTTTAATCAAACCGAGTACGGAACGGTTGAAGTTCAGATGACTGGTGCGAGAACAAAAGAAATTGATTTTTCGTTATACAGTTTACAAATTCCTGTACCCACAGGTAAGGAACGCACGATTTTACCATCGACGCAAACTGTTTTGGATCGCTTAGAAGCAGTTGGTTACAAATTAAGTGATATTAAGAACATTGAAATTGGTTATCAATGGACTGCAAATCCATCCAGTGATTTAGTGGTAAACCTAACACCAACTTGGTATGTGAACTACAAGAATCAATGGATTTCTTATCAAAAGTTGATTGAACAACAACCATAAGGGGATGAAAACGCATGGATTTCAAAAGAATTGAGTTAATATTTTTAACAGCATTCGCGGCACTGGATATCTTTTTAGTCATCTCCTTTTTCCAAAATAATTCTGATGTTCATTCAACTTCACAGGGAGCGAGTCATAACGCGACAATTTTGAAAGAAATGCGCGATGATTCCATTTCTTTTTCAAAGCCGTCTAACAAAAAAGGTCAAGGCTATTATATTTCAACCCAGACCTCTGGAAATAAACGGCTAAAGGAAAAAATGGAATCTTTGACTGCCCAATCAGCTAAAATGGTTAACGGTGAAATAATTAGTACGTTTAACACACCGCTAACTTTGAATACAAAAAGTCCAGAAAAAACATTGAATCAAATTGTGAACGACAGTAATCAGATTGTGAATGGGAAACATTATCAGTATGATGCCAAAACTTCTACAGGTAGTCAGATTATCTATACGCAAATGGTTTCGGGGCAACGAATTTTCTCCATATCAGGACAAATTCGATTTAAGATTAACAGTGGTGGTCAAGTGGTTGGCTACACACAGGGGTATTTGACAGATGCTAATCCATTGCGGGAAAAACAAGATACGATAAGTCAGGAACGTGCAATTATTTGGCTTTACCAGTATAATGAGGTGCCTAATGAGTCTGTTATTAAATGGGCTCGTTTAGGATATACAAGATTGTTGAGTATCCAAAAAGGATCAGTTTATGTGCCAACGTGGTACATTGCTGTCCATGGTAAAAGTAGTGCGACCCTTCAATATTATCGAATCAATGCATTTACGGGTGTAATTATGAAGTATAATACACAGGTGCAATCTTCATCTAGTAGCAGTAGCAGTTCAAGTACTGCAGAGTCTAGTAGCGAAGATGATAGTAGTCTGTTGAACCAAGCGGTTTCTAGTTCGAAACGAGCCGTGGAATCAAGTACACAGGCAAGTGTTCAAGCTACGACCAGAAGAGCCTATAGCAGCAGTAGTACATCAAGTTCAAGTACCAATGCAGTTTCAACAAGTTCGAGTGAATCAACAAGCAGCCAAGTCTCGAGCAGTAGCTCAGCTTCATCTGAAGTTCATTAGACACTTAATTTAAGTTAAATTTAGTTCGAAGGGGTAAGGAAATACATGAGTGACGACGATATGAAGATTAGTGTTTTAGCAAGTGGTAGTACTGGGAATGTGACCTATATTGAAACTCCCAAACATAAGATGTTAGTGGACGCCGGATTAAGCGGGAAAAAAATTGAAGGTTTAATGAACAGTATTGGCCGAGACCTTGCGGATGTCGATTCACTTTTCATTACCCATGAACATACGGACCACATTCAAGGGGCTGGTGTTTTGGCCCGCCGATATAACCTCGATTTATATGCTAATCAGGGAACATGGCGAGCTATAGAGCCCAAAATTGGTCCTATCCCAGAAGAAAAGAAAAACATTTTCGAAGTTGGCAAAACGAAGTCCTTTGGAGATATTGATGTGGAAAGCTTTGCAGTTTCGCATGATGCAGCAGAACCTCAATTTTATGAGTTTCATCATAATGGGAAAACCTTTGTGATTTTAACTGATACCGGTTATGTTTCAGAGCGGGTGGAAGGCCAAATTGAAAATGCGGATGCCTACTTGTTCGAAGTGAACCACGATGTAGAAATGCTGCGAATGGGTGGCTATCCCTGGCCACTGAAACAACGGATTTTAAGTGATCATGGGCATTTATCTAATGAAGCTGGCGCAAATGCGTTGATGGATGTCATGGGATACAACACAAAAAAGATTTTTCTTGGGCATTTAAGTTTGCACAATAATATGAAGGAACTTGCACACTTAACCGTGGCCTCCATGATGAAAAACAAAGATTTAGCCGTTGGTCATGACTTTCAGCTTTTTGACACAGATCATACAAAGGCAACTAAACTGACAGCAATTTAGTGAAAAATATAAAAATCATTCATATTTTCATCACAATTTATTGTTATTCTGAAAGCAGTTACAATTAATAAGGCGAAGGGGGTTTGGCGATCATTTGATCGCATATAGCTATGTTTAAAAACAAGAATTTATGGGCAGTTTTCATTACAGCGCTAGTTGCAGGTTTGATTGGTGGTGGAATTGCGTTTGGGGCAGTTAATTACTTTAGTAATCGACAAGCAGAAAACGCGACAGCCGTCCCAAGTGGTTCGAATAGTTCGGGCTCAACCAAGGTCAGCAACGTGAAGGTTAATGTGAGTGGGCAGTCTGAAAAGGCTTATAGCAGCATTAAGAATGCTGTGGTTACCGTCATTAATCTGAAGAAGGAAAGTTCAAATTCAAGTAACAGTTTATATGGTTCGATTTTTGGAGAATCGTCTTCAAGTTCGTCAAGTTCCTCAAGCTCAAGTAAGCTTGAGACATACGCAGAAGGTTCAGGAGTCATTTACAAAAAGAGCGGAAATGCGGCTTACGTAGTGACAAACAACCATGTTATTTCGGGTTCAAACGCCGTTGAAATAATTATGAGTAATGGTAAGAAAGTTTCAGCTAAGGTTGTAGGTAAGGATTCCGTCACCGATTTAGCAGTTTTGAAAATTAACTCTTCTGTAGTGACAACCGTTTCCAGCTTTGGTAACTCGAATAACATTAAAGTTGGTGAAACGGCGCTAGCGATTGGTTCACCACTTGGTTCAGATTATGCTACTTCCTTAACACAAGGAATCATTTCTGCGAAGAAACGAACCGTTTCAACGACGAATGAATCTGGTCAAGAAACTGGGGAAGCTACAGTTATTCAAACAGATGCCGCAATCAACTCTGGTAACTCAGGTGGTCCTTTGATCAACTTAGCAGGTCAGGTAATTGGCATTAACTCCATGAAATTATCAAGCAGTTCATCTGGTACAAGTGTTGAAGGAATGGGTTTTGCAATTCCATCTAATGAAGTGGTTACGATTATTAATCAGTTAATTAGTAAAGGTAAGATTGTTCGGCCAGCGTTAGGAGCTTCTTTGATTGATTTAACAGACATTACGTCTAGTCAACAGAAGTCAATCCTCAAGCTACCATCAAGTGTCAATGAAGGCGCTGTGATCTATCAAACGTATGCAGGCTCACCAGCACGTACAGCAGGCTTGAAGAAGTATGATGTCGTCACGAAATTGGATGGCACAAAGATTACCAGTGTGGCAACCTTGAGGGATAAACTTTACAAACTTAAGATTGGCGATAAAGTGAAAATTGGTTGGTATCATGGTAGCACTTATAAGACAGCCACCATTCACTTAACAGAAACCACAACGACACTAAGTTCACAGGCAAAATAAATTATGAATATTAGAAAAGACGTCAAGTTAGGCTTGGCGTCTTTTTTTTGTGGAAAACAAGGCCGAATCAGGCCATGAGGTTAAGAGAGATCGCGTGTTTCTATTCTTGTCTTTAATTGGCTAGTGTAATCCCCAAAAGAAAATTACTAACTACTTCAGATGGATGTATCTATGCGTTGTTTTTTATTACGGACAAATAGTGTAGAATTATACACAGGAAATGTATATAAATGGCTGAACTGGGCGTTTTATAACAAGTTTGAATTACTTTTGAAAATCCACTTTATTTTTGGAGTAAATTGTGGTTCCGAATGATTTTAAATATTCTAAAGTTTTTCTTAAGGAAAGACGGGAATTTATCAGAAGAAAAACGAACATTGCCCTCATCAATAATTATGGATTGTTCAGATCAAAAATAAGCTGTGAAAAACAATTGTGGACAACTGTGGATAACTTTGTGAATAACTAAAATGACATTTTGAAGCGATGACCTAAATCAGGTTGGTATAAGTAATGAAATGGGTTTAAAAGTTATCCACAGGTTGGGACGGAAACTGTGGACTAAATTTGTTTCACAAAATTATGAACGCCACAAATGCAGATATATCAGCGTTTCCAGCCTGTGGATACGAACATGTGTTACTGTTGAAAACAGTGGATAACTAAATTTTATGTTGACAAGTTGGGGATAGCTCATGTTGTGGTGGTGGAAAAATGACCCCTATATATGGGAATCTTATTCACCAGCCTGTGGATAACTTTGTGAATAACTTGTGTAAAGGAGTATTTTTATGAACATCAAGTTTATTGTTGTGGGAAAACTCAAAGAGAAGTATTTTAAACAGGGAATTGCCGAATATGCAAAAAGACTCAGTAAATTCTGCAAGTTTAGCATCGTCGAAGTTCCCGATGAGAAGGCTCCGGAATCTCTAAGTGACGCAGAGATGGCTGATGTGAAGGAAAAAGAAGGAGAACGAATTCTAAATAAGATCAAAGAACGTGAGTATGTGTACAGTTTGGAGATACTAGGTAAAGAACGTTCGTCAGAAGAATTTGCTAAGGAGATCGATCAGTTGGCAACGTACGGTCACTCTGATCTCACATTTGTGATTGGTGGGTCACTCGGATTGAGTCCTGAAGTGATCAAACGAGCAAATGCACACATCTCGTTTGGTCGGTTTACATTGCCACATCAGCTGATGCGGTTAGTGTTAGTGGAGCAAGTTTACCGTGCGTTTATGATTAATGCAGGAAGTCCGTATCATAAATAAAATTGCGTGCAAAAAGGCAATTAATTAATGAAGCCCATCGTAGCGGAGAATTAATGTTTATACTGAGATGGAAAAACCATACTATCTGAAACTATGTTTTTCCAGGCTAGTGTTTTGTACAATAGTTGTTTGTCATAATTCATTTTTTCTTTGTCTTAATTACGTTTGGCTTACTATTTAGTTAGCAAGTGGGACTTTTTCAATAAATTTTCGTTATGTGTTGGCATACGGTAGCCTTTAATGTTGCGTACTGATTTTGTGAATGATAATCAAAGGAGCATGTTGATGATTACTACTGATTTAGATAAATTAATCAAACTTGCAAGTGATAACAAGAATATTATTGCCATTGGTACAGAAGGTGCGTCAAATGATAGCACACAAATTAGCGATGAGTGGACAGATCTAGATGTCACACTTTTTGTACGTGAACCAGCGCGCGAAGATGGTTGGTGGTGGCTCCAACAGTTAGGCGAGCCAACGATCGTTCAATTTATTGAAACACAGGATCTGTTTGGCCCGCATAGTGGCAAGTGGTTTTCATGGCTTACACGCTATACTGGCACGCGACGTATTGATTTTAAAATGACATCAGTTAAGGCAGAAGCTGCTTATTTGAGCAATGACACATTAAACAAAATTGTTTGGCGCCAAAATAAGGGGCGAGTCCCACCGCGCAAAACTAATGCTCAATCGCATTTTATTTCGTTACCCAATCAAGACAGTTTTCAAGAACATGTGCGAGAATTTTATTGGTGTGCCGGCAATGTAGTTAAAGGCTTGGCACGGCAAAATCTAGTGTATGCTAACGAGCAATTTAATCGATATGTTCGTCCAGAACTACTAACTTTACTGGAAATGCGCGCAACCATGCAACAAAATGGACGATTTGATGCTGGTGTGACGGGAAAGTTTATCGAGCCAACGTTAAGTGCAGTTGAAAAAACACAATTATCTGCAACTTATCAGCAAACCTCGTTGCCGGAAACTAAAGCAAGTTTGCGTAAAGTACTGCAATTATATCGCGGCGTAAGTGAGCAAATCAGTGGTAACTATAATTTTGACTTACCGAAAACAATCACAAAAGTTTATCAACAATTCAATATGTGGTTAAGTGCTTAATTTGGAGGTTTGATAATGACTGACATATAAATGATGAGTCGGCAATAAGTGATCCGTGATCTGTCGTAGCATAGAAGACCCAGAATCCGCCAATAATTATCGTACATTAAGGCAAACGAAGAGCTTTATTCGCTGGTCTTTAACAAATGAACTGGACGAAAATATTGCCGTTTTTGTGGATCGCTTTAGAAAAGCGATGTTTGAATAAACTATAAAAGAAGGTAAATCGCATGATTACATACCGATTATTTAGGCCAGAGGATGCTAATGATGTTGCCAAAGTGATTGCTGAAACACTGAGAGTTTCCAATCGAAAAGATTATTCGCAGGAATACATTGAAGCCGATATTAAACGTATGAATGCAAAATTTTTTATAAATAAAGCAAAACAAACACATTTTTATGTATTTCTTGATGCAGATCGAATTATTGGTACTGGAGCTATTGGGTCATATTGGGGAAGTACTAAGGAATACAGTTTGTTTGATATTTTTATTTTGCCTAATTTTCAGCATCGAGGGATTGGTCGTCTGATTATTGAAACTTTGGAAAAAGACAGCTATTTTCTGAAGGCAACGCGGGTTGAAATCCCAGCCTCTATCACTGCACTACCTTTTTATCAACACATGAATTATAGGTTTAAAGATGGACAGCGCAAGCCCGATAAGGAACAGCTTTATCGATTAGAGAAATTTCCAAAAATTGATTAAATTATAGAAAACAAAATGACACGACTTCAAGCGAAGCACTTAGTCGTGTCATTTTTTGATTCCGGTTTTTATTAATTTGTTTAAACTGACCCGTACTTTACCCCAAAAATGCTGCATAGCCAGATACTGTCGGCGTGCATGTGCCATCTTTTTATATCTAACTGGATTCTTTTTGTAAAACTCTTGATGGAAGTTTTCGGCAGGCCAAAATTTGGTGGCAGGTAAAATTTCAGTTACAATCGGATGTTTATATTTCCCAGATGCCCTTAATTTTTGTTTGGAAGCTTCCGCAATTTTTCGTTGCTGAGCGCTTTGAACGAAAATAATTGGGCGGTATTCCTCACCGCGATCGTTAATCTGGCCCATATTGTCAGTAGGGTCTGTAATTTGCCAATAAAGGGCCACCAGTTCATTATACTTAATAATTCGGGTATCAAAGACAATTTCCACTGCTTCAACGTGGCCGGTTTGTTGGCCCACTACTTGTTCGTAAGTTGGTTGATTGACGTTTCCTCCAGTGTAGCCAGATAAAACGGAAACAATGCCAGGTCGCGTCTCAAAGGGCTCCACCATGCACCAAAAACAGCCACCGGCGAATATGGCCCGTTCATAGTAAGGATTAGATAGATTTTGGTGTTTTGCGACATCAAACGGGGATGATTTTTCCGCATCATCAGTTATTTTTGCATAAAAATCCGCCACATCAGGAGTCAGGTTATCACGCCAAGCTAAAGGGCGCAGCGCAAATTCTAGTTGGTCAAGTTCTGTGTTGAAATGTGCGCCTTTTTCGACAGCGTTTTTCATTGTGAGCAATTGAGTTCGTTCCCAGACTCTGGTTGCGGGGTTTAAAATTAGGTTATAAATATCGCGCATAGTTGTTTGTTCATCGACCTTCATTTTGCTTCCTCCTCCCAACTTTGCAAATGCATTATGCAGGAATTGCGGGCGAATTGCACCTATTTTGATTTTCGTTGAAAACTCAGAATTTAATGAATTGCATAAAAAGGTGTTAGCTGTATTTAACTCAGTTAGCACCTAATTTTTAAATTAAGAACAAGAAAAGATCGTTCCTAAAAGAACGATCTTTATTGTGGGACTTATTAATTTGAATTGATGAGAAGGAAATTTACTTTAATATAACTTTGACAACTTCTTCATCAGTACCAACCTGGCGGGCAAGGCCGTCAAACTTCATATAACCTACAGCAGGCATATTTGTAATGATGACAATCATTGTTGTACCCTTGCCAGAGTGATTGATAGCTTGTAGGTCAGCAGTAGCAAGTAAATCACCATGACGAACCTTTTGACCTTCAGAAACGTTTACTGTAAAAGGTTCTCCCTTAAGTTCAACGGTATCTAATCCCATGTGAACCAAGATTTCTAAGCCATCATCGGTTTTAATTCCGATCGCGTGTTTAGTAGGGAAAACGGTCATGATCTCACCATCAACAGGTGAAACAACTTTACCATCTGAAGGTTCAACAGCATAGCCATCACCTAGCATCTTTTGGGAGAAGGTTGGATCTTTCACATCTTCAATTGCAAGTAATTGACCAGCGGTTGGAGTATAGAAGGTGTCAACTGCACCAGAATTAACATCTTCACTTGTAATAGGTTCAGGAGTTGGTGCAGCTGTAGTAGTAATTTTTCCTACTGGAGCGCCTTCTTTATCAAGTTTGGTTAACGCATCAGCGACAAATTGAACTTCAGTTCCAATTACAATTTGAAGATTGGACTTATCTAGAACGTTGATACCAATAGCACCAGCCCCTTTAATAGCGCCTTTATTAATTGTATCGGTATCTTTTAATTGCAAACGAAGACGGGTTGTACAATTATCGATAGCAGTGATGTTATCTTTACCACCAATAGCTGCATAAATCTTTTTGGCTTGAATGCTGTATTTATCATCACTATCATCGGTATCGATTGCGACATCGACACCTTCGGCTGCATCCGCTTCGATAGGTTCACGACCGGGAGTCATTAAATTGAATTTTTTGATTGCAAAATCAAATCCAAAGTAGTAAATAACAGCCATGACAAGACCTTGAACGATTAGCATGTAGGGCATGTTAGCAATCGGCATGCGTGAACTTAAGACGAAATCGACTAAGCCAGCGCTAAACGTAAACCCGGCAGTCCAATGCATAAATGCTGCAAAGGCTAAGGATAAACCAGTGAAAACGGCATGAATTACGTATAAAGGCCATGCAACAAACATGAATGAGAATTCCAATGGCTCAGTTACACCAGTGAAGAATGCCGCGAAGGCGCCAGCCATCATCAATGAAGCTGTTTCTTTTTTACGTTCAGGACGGGCGTTACGATAAATCGCCAGGGCACCGGCTGGGAGTCCAAACATCATAACAGGGAAGAAACCACCCATGTACATACCGGTAACCCCTTTAACCCCCTGGTTAGCCCAGAATTTACCAATATCATTAATTCCGGCAACGTTGAACCAGAATACTGAGTTTAAAGCTTGATGTAAACCAGTTGGAATCAATAAACGATTGAAAAATCCATATAATCCAGCACCAACAGCACCTAAACCAACGAAGAATTTGCCAAAAGCAACTAGAGCTTCGTATACTGGTGGCCAAACGAATAATAATAGCACTGTAACAAATAACATAACTAAAGCGGACATAATTGGAACTAGTCGTTTGCCGCTAAAGAATGATAAGGCCATCGGTAATTTAGTTTCGTGGAATCGGTTGTAAAGTGAGGCTGCAATTAGTCCAGCAATAATACCGATAAAGACATTACCACTAAGGGCACTAAAGGATGGATCTACTTGAGTTACCTTAATGTTTTTTAATAAGGCAACTGAAGCTGGTGCTAAAACAGAGACAGGGACAAAATAAGCAACAACACCAGCTAAAGCGGCGGCACCATCTTTGTCCTTTGACATACCAAGTGCAAGACCAACTGCGAATAAAAGCGCAAGTTGACCAAGAATGGCATTACCACCGGCTTGCAAGAATTGCGCCACGGCCCATTTTGCAGGTAACCAGTGACCAATACCGACTAATAATGCGGCGGCAGGTAAAACAGCAACGGGCAGTTGTAAAGAACGACCCATGCGTTGAAGATATGATTTCATATAGAATACTCCTCCTTTTGGAAAGTGAAAAAAGTTATAAATGCATAATGCGTTTTCCATAATAACGCCTAAACAAGCGCTTACACAACCCCGTTGCTGTTGAAATTGACTGATATTACATGTGGTCTATACCGATTGAAAAGAACACATGAGTCACTTCATGAGGGTTTATATTTTATTGGTATAAAATTTGAAAAATTACCTTATTGGGGCTTAAATACTCAAATGATTTAAATTTTTTGAAATTATTTTGAAAGCATTTCAATTTATGCTGTGGGTTCATTTCAGTACTTTAAGTCAGCTTGCGATATAATAGATTTAACAAAGACATTTAAGAGAACAAGGAGAATATATGATATTTACTGGAATTATGATCGTTATCTTTATTGCCCTGGGAGTGGTTTGGTATGTGCTTCAAAAACGAATTACGGCACTAAAAAAGCAGTTCACACTTGAGCAAATTACTGATGTGATGACCAAAGATAAAAGTGTGGTTAAAACGATAAAACAGGCTCGTGTTTTGCAGGGCATTTCCTTTATCGCTGTTTTACTTATTTTGTGGACAATTTTTGAGAATTATCCAAACAGCTATTATCTGGTTTTGCTGAATGTGATGCAACTCACGACGACTGCTCGGCAATATTTCTTGTACCTAGCTTGGCAGCGATGTGCATTCTTAATTAACGGAAAATAAGACAAGCGCAATTAACGATTTTGGAAATAACCCAAAACCTAGTTAACTGCACTTGTTTAATTATAGATATTTATTACTCAACTCGTTTGATTTTGCCCACTGCAGTGACAGATATAACAAAATCAGCGACCATGTCGGCGATCTCAGGAATTGTCTGTTGTGATGAAAAATGTTTCACGTGAAAATATATATACAAAAAACTTGCAGAAATTGACTGCAAGTTTTTTTGTGATTATTTAGTTCGTTTAGCTAAACGATTTAATACAGCTAGTGATGCCGCACGATAAATCCGTGGGTAGGCTCGGACAATGTGCACGATCGCGCGGTCTCCAAATGAACGGAAATAACGGTGTTTCGGTTTCGAGTCGGTCGCTGCTGCATAGAAGACTTTAGCTAAGTCAGCTGAAGTTGCCCCACTTTGACCTTCAAATGAGCCAAAACTCTTAGCTAATGAATTAACGAAGGGTAAGTAAGCAGAATCTGGCTTGAGATTTTTGCGAATATTGTCCATGGTGATTGCAGACCAAGATGATTGGGTGCCACCGGGTTGAACAATTACTGATCGAATTCCAAATTGTTGAACTTCAACATCTAAGGTGTCACTCCATTGTTGTAAAGCTGCTTTAGTTGCGTGATAGTAAGCGTTTAGTGGGATATAAAGGTCACCACCGATTGATGAAATATTGACAATTCGGCCAGAGTTTTGTGCACGCATAGTTGGCAAACTTAGCTTAGTTAATTCAGCTGCGCCAAAGAAATTAGTCTCGAATTGTTTTCGGACATTTTCAATTGAAACATCTTCAACAGGACCACCTTCACTGTAACCCGCATTATTAATAAGCACGTCTAGTCTTTGCTGTTCTGATAAAATGGTTTGAATAAAATTGTGATTAGACTCTGAATCCGTGACGTCCAGTTTGATGGCATGAATGTTGGCGCTGGTTGGGATCTTTTCAACTCGACGGGCACCACCATAAACCACCCAGCCTTTTTCAGCAAATAGTTGTACAGCTGCTTTGCCCATCCCACTACTGGCACCTGTAATTGCGATTACTTTTTTCATGCGATATTATCCTTCTTCCTTTGAATATGTTACTGTTGTAACAGTTAGTAATTGAAGAAAGTGTACCGCCAATTTTAAGTCATTACAATCACTTCAGAGCCAGAAGTGACAAAAGGAGTAAACATGTCAATGACCAAACGATCAAACGAAACGGAAGCCTACATATTGGGCGCATTGGAGCGTTCATTAAAGAAGAAAGCATTTGCGGAAATCTCAATCACGGAATTAGCAAAAACAGCCGGTGTCTCACGGATGACTTTTTATCGATACTATCAAAACCCGACCGAAATATTGACTCACGAAATGAGCAGGATAATGACCGAATTAACAACTAAAGTTGATTTTGATGCCATGATTCCCCATGAGGGCTTAGTTTATATCATGCGATTTCTTAAAGCCAATGGCGATTTTATCAAAGTGTTAGTTGCGGCCAATGAACAGGATATGTTGCGTGATAGTATTGCCAAAACTTTGGTACAATTATCCCATCACAAGGGACAGCTCCAAGATCTGAATTCTCGTGAAATTGCCTACTATGCGCGCTACCATTCTACAGGTTTAACGAGCGTAATTGTCGACTGGATTACCAAAGCTGGACCAGAGACGCCAGAAGAATTGGCAACGTTTTTGGAACGGATTGGTGAGGGAGCCGAAACTTAGCAGATTATAAAAATTGGGCCGCCCCATCAAGGGTAGTCCGATTTTATCATTATTTGACATAAGTACTGCGGAAATCTAATGCACCACTAAATTTATTGTAAATAACACCATGCAAGGATGATTTCACTAATAAACGCGAACGGCTTTCGTATAGCGGTGTAACCGCCTGATCTTTGACAGCTGTTTTGGCTGCGTCCACAAGATCTTGATAACGTTTAGTAGGATTCAAAGCATCCTTTCCATCGGCAGCGTTCATGGCATTGTCATAGGTTTTACTTTGATAATGGCCCATGTTGGAGTTGCTGGTAGACGTCAAAATGGTCAAAGCTTGCGTCGGATCAGCAAAATCCATGCCCCAACTAGTTAAATTAAGCTGGAAATCTCCTTGAGAGACTTTTGTTAACATTGAAGGGAATGGCATAGTGCGCACGTTGACCTTCAAGCCATTTAAATGATTCATCAACTGGCCTTGAATGAAAGTAGCTGCATGTTGGCTCGTATCATCGTTGGCGCAAGTGATTGTTAGAGTTAATTGCTGTTTTCCTAATTGTTTTTGTGCAGTTTTATATAGAGTTTTTGCTTTGGCAATGTTGTATGCCATAGAGCTCGAAATGTAAGCATCGTCGGCAAAATCTTTACCTGTCTGGGGGTTCTTCAACATATTGTGCACCCCAAACGTCTTGGCAGAGGTAGAGCCATTTTCAAGAATTTTATCCACTAATTGCTGACGATTAATAGTGAGTGAAATTGCGGTGCGTAGATCTTTGTTGGCCGCTGTTTTATCTTTTTCGTTATACTGAATGAAACCAACTCGGCCGGAGGACAAAGTCTTTAATTCTGGATTGTCCTTGTTTTGGACATTTTCTTCGCCGGCTAAAGTAACCATAGCCAGCTTATTGGCTTGGTACAAATTGTAAGCCGTTGAAGTGGCCTTGATTACCTGATAATTGATTTTAGCGAGCTTTACAATTTTATGATCTCTGTAAGTTGGGTTCTTGACCAAACTCCAATTATCATTAGTTCCGTTCCAGCCTTTCAAAACGAATGGCCCATTGTAGATCGTTTTTTTAGCGGTCATGCCGTATTTAGAACCATATTTTTCAACGGCTTTTTGGCTAATTGGATAGAAAGTTGTGCCTGATAAAAGCTTCTTGAAGTACGGAATGGGTTTGCTTAAATGGACCTTTAGCTGATACTTACTAGTCGCAGTCACGCCCAATGTGGCAGGGGACTTTTTGCCAACCATAATGGCGCTGGCATTTTTGAAATTGGCAAACAAATAAGTGAATTCAGATTTAGTTTTAGGATCTAGCGTCCGTCTCCAAGAATAAACAAAATCGTTGGCTGTGACTTTTTCACCGTCACTCCACCGGCCATTGTGGCGTAAATTAATAGTATATGTTTTACCATTTTTGGAAACGGTGGTTTTGGTTGCTAATGCATTGACCGGATTACTATTTTTGTTTAATCGGTAAAGGCCTTCATCGACTTGACTGAGTTGACTACTAGAAACGCCGTCGGTTATTTTTGAAGCGTCTAAACTGGTAAGATTAGTGGTTTCGTATAAATTGATTTTTTGTGCGGGTGCTGCCTGAGCTTGTTTAGAATTGGCATGAATGCCGAAACTGACGCCGCCGATCAGAATGATACCTGCAATAAGTAATGCCTTTTTGTTTGTAAAAATACTCATGATTGATTTCCTCCAAATATGTTGAATAATTTGTCTTGAAATTGATCAATGAGCGTTGCCATCGTTGTATTTCCATGTGTTTCACCCCGTTTGAGAAATCAAAAAACCGTCCTTAACAGCCAATGTGTTAAGGACGGGTTTTTCACCGCGGTGCCACCTCAATTGGGTTCATTTTAGATTCGCGAAAAGTCTAAAGATGCACCCCTACTTTACAGAGAACGAACATTCTCCTGACAACTGACGTATGTCATGACGTCTTTTCGTACTTTCGAAATTTCGGAAAAGCCCTCGGTGGTCCATTTAATTACTTGCGTTCGGTCATACTCTCAGCGACGATGACTCTCTGTGTGTGCACAGTAATCTTGATCTCCACCTCATCGGTTTTTAAGGACGATTCTAAGTTGCCATTATCATACAGCGGGTGATGGGAAGTTGTCAACTAGAAAATTTACTATAAGACAAATTCTAATTTTAAAAAATTTCTTATTGAAATTAGAGTGTCGCCAAACCGTACCAAATTTACTTAAAATTATTCCAGTTTATAAATACCCTTTTAAGATCTGCATCAGTTATATATTGTTTTAAAAAGTTAAATTCATTAGTTATAAAATGATCATCATGCATAACTAACACGGTAATATCAATGGATCGCTTTAAAAGTGCTACCCCTTCTTCTTTTTCGTTTTGCATATACTTAACCAATCCTTCAAGAGAAAAATAAGTGTTCTAGTTATTATAATATTGATTTCCTTGTATCTGATGACGCATAATTAGAAGATGGTAAAGATGGGAGCGTTTAAGTAAATAGGCTTCGAGTATAAATTTTGTAATCTTTTGTTTCGTGTTCTTGCATGGATATTTTTTGGGGGAGTATAACCATGAAAAGCTATAAGAATAGTAAAGCTATTAAACGGTTAACTAATGTAATTAAAAAGCATATTAAGTTCAGTTTGATGTTATTAATAATCATGCTAGTTTTGGTTGCTATTATAGGGATGTACGTTCATAACAGTCAGGAAAAAGTCGCTAGCAAATATCAACAAACAAATATTCCGACGTTATTTTTACATGGATTTGGCAGCAGCTATCATGCGGAACAACACATGGTTAGAGCAGCTAAAAGTGCTCATGCAACAAATGGGGTCATTCGCGCAGAAGTGTCTAAAACTGGAAAAGTTACTTTAGTCGGACATTTCCGAAAAAAAGTTATCAATCCAATTGTGATGGTAAATTATCAAAATAATCACGAGAAAAGCTATCGAACTGACGGCAAGTGGTTACGAGACGTTTTAAATAAGATTCAACAAACCTATCATTTCAAAAAATTCAATATCGTTTCTCACTCCGTTGGTAACGAAGCAGTAATGTACTATATGGCTGATTTTGCTCCAAAACATAAAGGATTACCTCAACTCAATAAGGAAGTAAATATTGCCGGCCATTTCGCAGGTATTCGTGGATATGATGCAATTAAACACAACTCGATAAATGTACAGGGGAAACCAAAACGGATGATTGCAACATATCGTTCGTTACTGAAGTTGCGAAAAACCTACCCTAAAAATGTTTCAGTTTTAAATATTTATGGAAATATTGGTGATCATAGTGATGGTAGAGTGCAGAATTACTCCTCAAAATCATTAAAATATCTTGTTGGAAGCCGTGCTAAATCATATCAGGAATTAGAAATTAAGGGTTCACAAGCGCAACATAGCAAATTACATTCAAATCCTAAAGTTGACCAGACACTATTGAAATTTCTATGGGAAAAATAAGTGAAGTAATTTTTTGCCAAATCAAGGGGGTATTACCATGAAACACATTGTAGCCGGGATCGTCGCCCACGTTGATGCGGGGAAAACCACGCTTTCAGAAGCCATGTTGTACCGCACAGGCGAACTACGAAAACTTGGGCGGGTGGACAATGGGGATGCCTTTCTTGATACCGATGACCTCGAGAAAAAACACGGAATCACGATTTTTTCACACCAGGCTAGTCTTCAGTATCACAAGCTCGAACTTACTTTATTGGATACACCGGGACATGTGGATTTTGCCGCACAAACGGAACAAGTTTTAAGTGTACTGGATTACGCCATTCTCGTCATTTCTGCAACTGATGGAACTCAAGGATACACACGGACACTTTGGCGACTGCTCGAACGTTATCATGTGCCAACTTTCATTTTTGTAAATAAGATGGATGCCAACGGTGCCGATCGCAATGCGGTGCTTGATCAGCTACAGAGCGTGTTTTCGGTGGGATGTATTGCGTTTAATTCAAGTGCTGACAACACAGATATTTCAGAAGAAATTAGTGAAGAAATTGCAATGTGTGATGATGAGGTTCTTGAAAGCTTTTTGGATTCAGGACACCTTGAAGACGATACGGTCCGTCGGCTAATTAAACAACGAAAGGTCTTTCCTTGTTATTTTGGTGCTGCGCTCAAATTAACCGGCGTTGATCAAGTTTTAGCGGGTCTTGACCGTTGGACTAGTGAAACAAAATATCCCCAAGAATTTGGAGCACGAGTTTTCAAAATTTCTCATGATGAAAAGGGTGAACGGTTAACTTGGATTCGCATGACTGGTGGTATTCTACATACAAAAGATGTTTTAGTAGATGATGAAAAAGCCAATCAATTACGAGTTTACAATGGTGATAAATTTACAGGCCCACAACAAGTTTTGGCTGGTGGTGTTTGTGCGGTCACGGGGTTGACGGGAACTTATCCAGGTCAGGGACTTGGAAATCAACACGATGGTGATAATCCGACAATTCAACCGGTTTTAAACTATGCATTGGATCCTAAAAACAATGATATTCATACGTGTTTAACAGCTTTACGGCAGCTCGAAGATGAAGATCCGCAACTGCACGTTTCCTGGTCCAGCCATCTTCAAGAAATTCGGATTCAAATTATGGGTGAAATCCAGTTAGAAATATTGCAGCAAATTTTGCTTGAACGGTTTAATTTGGACGTTGGTTTTGGAGAAGGGAGCATTTTATACCAGGAAACCATTACCAAACCTGTGGAAGGAGTTGGCCATTTTGAGCCACTGCGGCATTATGCGGAGGTTCATTTGTTATTGGAGCCGGCGCCAACCGGAAGTGGGCTGACGTTTGCGACAGATTGTAGCTTAGATGTGCTTGGTAAAAATTGGCAGCATCAGGTATTAGCTAACCTCCATGCCAAAGAGCACCTAGGTGTTTTGACGGGAGCCCCAATTACGGATATGAAAATCACGCTTGTGGGCGGCAGAGCAAGCAACGTTCATTCGGTCGGTGGTGATTTCAAAGAGGCCACTTGGCGGGCAGTCAGACAAGGCTTGATGATGTTGAAACAACGTGATGACTGTCAATTATTGGAGCCGTGGTATCAATTTCGATTAGAAGTTGGCAAAGATCAAGTTGGACGGGCGATGACTGATATCCAACGCATGAATGGCAGTTTTGAAACACCAGAAATGGCTACTGGAGATAACGATCCGAATAGCGAAATGACCCTATTGACGGGAGTTGCACCAGTTTCAGAAATGCAAGGATATGCCCAAGAAGTCCGGGCTTATACGCATGGACAAGGTCAATTGGAATGCATCATTGATGGGTATCTGCCTTGTCACAATGCAGAGGAGATTATTTCGAGTCTGAAGTACAAGCCAGTTTCAGATTTGGAAAATACGCCGGATTCTGTTTTCTGTGCTCATGGAGCTGGCTACCCAGTCGCGTGGGATGATGTGCCAGATATGGCGCATGTGGCGTATAGATATTAACAGAAAATCTACGGTAACAAAAACGGCTACAATCATCCGATTGTGGCCGTTTTTGTGGTATTATTTATTCAATTTCTTCATCAACTGTTTCTTGTGTAGCTTGTTTCTTATCAGTTGCGGTTTGCATGATCCCTAGCACTGCACGGGCAATTGGACCGACAATGAGAAGCTGAAGTGGTAAAGCAACAATTAGGTTAAATCCCCAAGTGTGCAAGTAAGTCATCAAAAGATTACCGCCAAAATTGTGTGCCATAATCATTCCGAAAAGTGACATACATGTTACCATTCCGAGGACCATCAATACTGAAATGGTAATTCCGATGAGAACCACATTTTTCTTCATATAATCATTAATGATATATTTGAATGCAAATTTCTTGGCAATTGGGCCAACCACTAGCAAGTCTAAAATAATTGCGGCAAGTAAGCCACCTGGATATTCAGAGATGGTGTTTAACATAACTCCCTTAGTGAATCCTTGAACTAGTAAAACGTTATAGCAAACCATCACAAAAACCATTAATCCGGCCATGATGGCAGTGAAAACAACTTCTTCTTTTAAATTTCTTGGCATCTTATTCTCCTTCGTGTTTTTGAGCAACATTAGTTAGTATACCGGGAAATTAAGAAGCTTCGTAAGTTACGTTTGTATAACGTTTTTGTAAGGGCTTAATAAAATAATGTGAGGATTGATGATAAATATGAAAATTAGGATTATTGGGTCAGGAAAAAGTTTGGTCCTAGTTGCAACTCAAGTCCTCTTTTTAATGCAACAATGATATTCAGGAGTACAATTAAATTTAGCACCACTATTTTACATAAAAGGACTTGAGAATATGAAAATTGAAGAAGGATATATGCCATTTCACGGCTACAAGACTTATTATCGGATTGTCGGAGAACCAAGTAAGGATAAGGCACCGCTATTATTAATTCATGGTGGCCCTGGTTCATCACACAACTATTTTGAATTGTTGGATGATTATGCCAAAACTGGTCGGCAACTTATCATGTATGATCAAGTGGGCTGTGGAAAATCGTCACTTCCTGAAGATGAAGGCGTTTATGTGAAGGAAACGTGGGCAGAAGAATTGGTTGCTTTACGTAAATATCTCCACTTAGACGAGATTCACATGTTGGGCCAATCATGGGGCGGCATGCTAGAAATGTACTATTTAACTAGTTACGATCAAAAAGGAATCAAAAGTGTCATGATTGATGGCTCACCAGCTTCAATCAAATTGTGGACTCAAGAACAACACCGTTTGATTTCATACTTAAGTTACGAAGACCGCGCAGCCATTGCGGAAGCTGAAAGAACTGGTGACTTCAGCGGTCCTAAGTATTTAGCTGCCAACGATCGTTACATGGAGCGTTATTGTTGGGATGATCCCGATGAAAATTCACCAGAACCTTTGCGCAGAGCTACCAACGGAAAACGAGCTAGTTTGATTGCTGAAGGTCCCAATGAGTTTACAGAAAACGGCACAATCAGTGATTATGATGTGACGGATCAACTTAAAAATATTCACGTACCTGTTTTAGTGACTAATGGAACCGATGATTTATGTACGCCATTGATCGCAAAATCTGTTTATGATCATATTCCTGGTGCCAAATGGCATTTGTTTGCTAATAGTCGCCACTTAGCCCTTTTGGATCAACACGATGAATTTATTGATGTGCTGGACCATTGGTTGGCGGAGAACGATTAAAATTAAATAGAATTATAGAACCCGTTTAAATCTGACACTTTCAGGTCTAAACGGGTTTTAATATGGGGAACTAAAGGTTGAAACCACAAAAACTTATCTTGTTGCTTGATACGAAAACGTTT
>NZ_BJWE01000027.1 GCF_007990205.1 Pediococcus parvulus
GCAAAAACAATGTTTTTGCCCGCCCTCTGTCTATTTCTTCAAATATTATTTCTAAAACGTGGTCTTCCGCCTAGCTACGACTAACGAACGATCCAAAGTACGGATCATTCGTTAGTCTAGGCTATACTCAGAATCTAACCGCCTTTTTTCCCAATCTTTTTTTATTATTTTCTAGGTGTTTTTGAATACTTAAACAAATACTGCCCACAGTACCCAAATGCGATAATTCCCGCTAGGCCAATCCAAAATCGATCCGACAAATCTCCTTGACGGATTTGATTGATCACGACGCCTACTAACCCAAGAATAATAAGGGCATCTAAAATTAACAGTATGATAGTTGAAATTTTCATATATTCTCCTAATTATTCTTTTTTATCATTAATTGGTATTTCCCGTTTCAAACCACTGGCACCACGCAAATTACGAATCGTTCGGAAAAATGACACAATCAAAACCGCGTTTGAAGCCAACCAAGCCAGTGGACCGGCGAAACATGCACTAATAAACCCAAACATTGGCACCATCACAGCCCCAATAAAGATTCGTGAAATCAGCTCTGCAACCCCTGCCATGGTTGGTGCAAAACTTTGTCCAAGCCCTTGCAGTGCATACCGTACAACAAACAAAATAGAAAGGAGGAAATAGCTTGTACTAACGACCCAAAAATATGTTTGGGCAAGTTCTGTCACATGGGGTTCCGAGTTTCCAATAAAGAGGTTGACCAACGCATGACTGTTTAAAATAATGACAGCCGCAATAATTACACTGTAAACCACCGTTACAGTTAAACATTGGCGAATACCGATCAGAATACGATCATAATTTTTAGCACCAAAATTTTGGGCTGTAAAGGTAGCCATCGTAATTCCAAGCGAAACCATTGGCTGGGTGGCAAGCTGGTCAACTTTACCAGCCGCAGTATAGGCCGCAATCGATTGCGGTCCCAGCTCATTTAGCGATACTTGTAAAATAATGGACCCAATCGCAATAATGGAAGCTTGAAAACCCATTGGCAAACCAATTTTAAGCTCTTGTTTGATGATTGCACGATCAATTTTCATGTCAGCGCGGGTCACATTTAATTCGGGAATTCGACGTTTAATATACCAAATACACATGATACAAGACACCAGCTGCGCAACCACTGTGGCAATTCCCGCACCTGCAATGCCAAAATTTAATCCAATAATCAAAACAATATCCAAAATAACATTTAAAACGGCCGCAATAATTAAAAATATCAGTGGTGTGCGACTATTTCCGAGTGCCCGCAACATATTTGAAAACAAGTTGAAAAACATTGTCACCGTAACACCTGCAAATAAAATACTAATAAAGGTTTCTGCACCATTTAATAAGACCGCAGGAGTTTGCATGACTTGCAAGAGCGGGCGTGCCAAACTCACACTTATAATTGTTAAAATAACACTCATCCCAGCACATATCCAAATACTATTAGCAAAACTCTTTTTTACGCCTCTAAGATTACCATTTCCAAAGTCTTGCGCTGTTATGATCGATAAACCGGTTGTCATCCCTTGAGCAAATCCAATAATCAAAAAGCTTAAGCCTCCGGTTGCACCAACTGCCGCTAACGCGTTGACACCAACTGCTCGCCCAACAATCAGAGTATCTGACATTGTATAAATTTGCTGAAAAATATTTCCTAAAAACAACGGAATACTAAAAAAGATGATCCCTTTAATTGGACTGCCCTTAATGAGCGAATTGTCCATTTTATGCGCCTCCTCTGACCGTAATTTCAGTATAGAAAACGGTTTCTACATTTAATTAAGTTAGTTCTATACTATAACTTGTTTCATACAAATTACAACGAAATAATTTACTTTTTTAATTACTACCTTTTACTCTACAAACTCCTTTTCTTACTTTTACTCTCAAATATTATATAAAGATAATTAAACAATTTTGTTTTGCTTAGAACACGAACATTATAGAAAACAATTTAATTATTTTACGTATTTAGCCTAGAATTTTCTTTTAAAAACAGTTATTATTAACGTACATCATAAGAAAAGAGGAAATTTCATGTCAAAGTTTTTTGATTTAGAGAAAAACGGCACCAAAGTTTCAACCGAGATTACTGCCGGGATTACCACATTTTTTGCAATGTCATATATCTTATTCGTTAACCCAGAAGTCCTCAGTCAGACTGGAATGCCTGCTCAAGCTGTCTTTTTAGCTATGATTATTGCCTCGGTTACCGGAACCCTCGTCATGGGGCTCTTTGCCAATGTCCCTTATGCGTTAGCTCCTGGAGTTGGCTTACAAGCGTTTTTCACTTATACCGTTGTCATGTCACTTGGTTTTACATGGCAAGAAGGTTTAGCCCTTGTATTTTTCTGTGGTGTCATCAACATTGTGATTACCATCACCAAGATTCGAAAAATGTTGATCACAGCAATTCCTGAAACTATTCAGCTGGCAATTAGTGGTGGAATCGGTGTTTTCATCGCTTACTTGGGGTTAAAGAATGCCAACATCCTGCAGTTTTCCAGTGATTCCAGTAGCATTGCCACAATTAATGGGCAGGCTTATAACTCAGCCGTAACCCACTTTACACATGGGGTGACCAGTGTCGTCTCAAATGGCGGGATTACTCCTTCACTAACCCTTTTCAACAATTCAAGCGTTGTTTTAGCTTTGATCGGAATTACCATCACCGTGATTTTGCAAATAAAAAAAGTGCCTGCAAGTATTTTAATCGGAATTGTTTTAACCACGCTGATTGGAATTCCCATGGGCGTAACAAATTTACATATTTCAAGCGCTAACTCGTTAATCAATTCAATTGGTGCATTAAAAACAACCTTTTTGGCGGCCTTTTCTTCACAAGGAATGGGCTCTTTATTCACGAACGGTCATCGTATTCTATTAGTATTAATGACAATTCTTTCCTTCAGTCTATCAGATATTTTTGATTCGCTTGGCACCTTTATCGGTACCGGGCGTCGAACAGGAATTTTCTCTGCTGAAGATGAAAAAGACCTCGAAGATAAACCAGGTTTCTCTTCCAAACTAGATCGCGCTTTGTTTGCAGATTCCATCGCAACAGGTGTGGGTTCAATCTTTGGCACATCAAACATTACAACCTACGTCGAAAGCTCCGCCGGGATTGGTGCTGGTGGCCGTACTGGCCTGACTAGTGTCGTCGTTGCCATTCTATTCTTACTCAGTAGCTTTGCATCTCCACTACTTTCAGTAATTCCAGATGCCGCAATTGCACCAGCATTGATCATAGTCGGAATCATGATGATGAGCTCATTTCAAAAAATTAACTGGTCAGATTTCAACGAAGCAGTTCCCGCATTTATGGCATCTATCTTTATGGCATTTTGTTATAACATCACCTACGGAATTGCAGCGGGATTCATCTTCTACTGCATCGTAAAAACCGTGACTGGCAAAGCCAAAGAAATTCATCCACTTATCTGGATTGTGTCCGCACTTTTTGTTATCAACTTTACAGTGCTGGCCATTGCCTAACTCAAATTATAAATAAACACAAAGATGTCGTTCGATCGTTTGGACTAAAAAATCCAAATGATCGAACGACATCTTTTCTTACTGTTTAAACTATTTTAGTTTAATACCAGCCGTTTGCAACCCAGAATGCTTTAGCAGCGGTCCATGAACCGTAACGTGATGAAACATAAGAGTTTGCAACCTTTTCTTGGTTAGCAGCTGAGTAGTCACCACTTAAGTATGATGAGCTCAATTGATACTTACCAATGTATTGGCCGTTTGTAGCTGTGTATGAGCCACCAGATTCTTTGTTAGCAATCCAAGCTTTTGCAGCTGCTTCACTACTACTTGTTGATGAAGTGGTTGTTGATGCAGAACTGCTTGTGTTACTTGAAGTTGAGCTTGTTGCAGCTGAAGAACTTGATGTTGTTGAAGAAATGTTCTTGACAGTTGGAGTTGATTTAACTTCACTCTTTGTAGCTGCCTTAATTTCGCCATCGCTCTTGATCAACAATTTCTGACCAACATAGATCAAGTTAACGTTTGAGATTTTGTTAGCTTTAGCTAATTTTGAATAGTTAGTATCTTTATTCAAACTGTATTCAATACCTGAAAGTGTATCGCCAGATTTAACTGTATAAATTTCATCAGCATTTGCAGCTGTTGTTAAAATAGTTGAACCTAATGTCACTGTTGATAAAATTGCTACTGAAAATTTTGTAATTTTGCTTCTTAATGTCATGTATGATTTTCTCCTTGTTTGTTGTGTTTGTTGTTTGTTATTTAATTTATGCTCATTATGTTACCCCCTCTTTTTTACAAAAGGATGTCAAAAAGATATCTATTTAGTCGTTTTCTGCAATGTTTTGTAATCGTGAAGCTAAAAAGTGCTTCTAATGCCTATGGTTATCTAATTATAAAAATGACAAAATTCATTTCAAAAACACAAAAAAATCAGTAATTTCTTGTAAATTACTGATTTTCAATCACTTTTTTATTATATTTTTACTAGAAATAATCCCAAAGCATGGGTGATTCACTCTGTAAAGCAAGCCCCAGATTTTGAATTGACTCAATATTACCTGTAATTTTTCCCACTTGCTTTAAGTGAATCAACTGACGATAACCCATAAACACTTTAGTTAAGTTTTGAATATCAAGATGAATGTCAGCTAAGTTTCGCTCGTTTTCGCTAATTTTCTCAAAGCTTGTGCCATTTACATTCACTTTTAACCGCCAAATACCATTATTCTGTGGAATCAGCTCATCTTTGACGCCAAGTCGTAACGATTTTACCTTTTGAATAAATGGATAAGTATCAACAAATTTTTGCAGATTAATAATTCTGGCCATCATGTACGGCATAATTTTCACATTCACAACATACGGATTAGCCATGACATCTGGAAAGCCTTTAGGATCTCCAGATGCGTACTCAAACTCTTCAAACATCGATTCATGTTGGCATATAAAACGTTGCAAATATTGATAACTTAACTGATTGGTATACATTATTTCTTGAATTTTGAACGTATTACCAGCTGCCTCATAAATCACGTAACCTGAAGCATTTTGACCATCTTCTAGGTAAACACCAACCTGCCAGCGTGGGTGTTTTAAGCCTAGATAGTGCCACCACCAATTCTCACGTTTTAACCCGCCGTTTCGACTTTGGGCATTATTTTCATAAACCTCATCAATTAATGAAATGGCGTCTTCAAGCGGCAATCGCAAAAACTGCCCGCGTTCTTCCGAAAGCTTTACACGTGGTAAATCTGTATTTTTAATTTTGTAAACAGCGCGATCAAAAACTTCTTCGTAACCGAATCGGCGATAAAATTCATAGGAAAATGGCGCTAAATAGGATAGCGCAACATCATCACTACGCATATCAGCAAATGCTTGCCGCATCAATGCAGTAATTGCACCGTGCCCGCCGAATTCGGGATAACTCATTACATCCCCAATGCCATTCATCTTGTACGTCACACCATGAAAATTAACTTTGAAAGGAATACTGAGCATGCCACTGCTTAATTTATCGCCATTTAAAAGTCCGTACACTTTTGAATGTTCATAACGATCATTGAAGAAGGCGCGTCGCTCTTCACTATCCTGATTATTAAATGCGTATAAATATAACTGATAAAACTCGTCTAAATTTTTTGCGGTAAGTGTATGAATTTCGCTCATTGTGATGGCACCTTCTTATTTTCTTTATTTCTTTGCTTTTTCTCGCAGTTTGCCTACATAGAAACCAAAGGCTGTGAACATAATGATCCCCACAATGTCTACCAAAACCTGTGACGAAATGACTCTCAGTTTAAGTACAGTCGTAAACATTGCCAAAGCACCAATGACAACTGCTCCAATGATTCCTAATAAAATGATTTTTCCTGATTTCATATTTTTTCCTTCTATATTATAAGCCAGCGCATTTCACATTTCACAATAAATTCAAAACATTTGTTATTTTTTTCAATCAGTACGCCTAATAGGTCAGCATTTTAGTTCGTTTCAGCGTTAGTTAGAACTTCTTTTGCAACCATTTGTTTTTCGGCAACTTTAAAGAATGGATAATATGCTGCCGCTGCAATGACTAATTCAACTGCAGACCAAACTCCTGCACGCCAATCCCAGCCAGTTGCCATTAGAGGACCAATAATCGGCGGCATTGTCCAAGGAACCATCGTCACAGCAGGTCTTAATAGATGTAAGGCCATCAATGCATAAGTACCGACGACTAAAATTTGAGGTAACAATACGAATGGAATCAGCGTAATTGGATTCATAACAACCGGAAATCCAAAAATAACGGGTTCGTTAATTTCAAACAAAGCACTCGGAAAAGCAACCTTTCCTAATTCGCGATAAGTTTTACTCTTAGAAGATAACATCCAGAAAACCAACATAATCGTGGCTCCTGTACCACCTACGTTGACAAACAGACTTGAAAATCCGGTTGATGTGATGTAAGGAATTGCTTGATGATGGGACCATGCAGTGGCATTGGCAGTTAAAAATTGTAGAAAAATAGGATCGGCAATTCCTTCTAAGGTCATATCGCCATGAATACCACCAACCCAAAGTAAACTAACTAGCAGTGTATAGAACATAATTCCAGGTAAACTATTCATCGCAAAAAGCAATGGGTGGAAAATATTTTGAATGAACACATTGATGTCAAAATGAAGTGGAACTCGAATTGTCCAGAATAAGAGCAAAATCACAAAACCAGGAACTAATGAAACAAACGAATGGTTAACTGCAGTTGGGACACCATCTGGCAATTTAATCACTAGATTTCGTTTAACAAAGAAATTTAATATCAGTACGGACGCAAACGCACAAACAATTGCTGTAAATAATCCCGATGACGCAAAATTAGCGGTGTCCAAGATATTCTTATTATTGAACGACACAATCACAAAGGCCATTGTTGAAAGCCCTGCACCATTGATCGCATCTAAATCTAAATTCTTGGCAAGTTCATAGCCAATCCCAATCGCCGATAACAATGAAATAATACCAAATGATCCGTTAACCGCCACACTGATGGCAGACATGTATGGTTTCATAAAGGCGGTCCATGCTGGTATTGGAATATTTCCAATAATTAAAAATACCGACCCACTAATAACCGCTGGAAGTGTCATAACTAACCCGTTACGAACCGCAACCAGATATTTGTTATTACCAACTTTTGCTAAAGGTGGCATTAACACGTTTTGAATCCAATTCATAAAATTCTTCAAAATAATCACCCTCCCATAATTAAATTACATGCCAAGTATAGAAGCTCCTCAGCAAAATGTAAGCCCTTTCAAAGAATGTTTAGTTAATTAAACGTAATATTTATGAACAATTGAAATAAATATCCTACTAGTAAGTCATTTATTCAAAGGTATATACCTTTAGTACCGTTATTGATCCTTATTTATCCGTACACGTAATTTTAAACACAGATATTTTCCCAATTTTTTTATTCTGGACCGATTGCAGCGTTTTACCTCCAAAGCGCTACGCATTTTTTCCAGTTTCTCACTATTTCTTTTTTATATATGCTATTTAATGACCAAGGGCCCTTGGATCTTAGTTTATAAGGAGATTCAAGAATTGGAAAAACATTCAATACAAGCTGGTTTCAAACTGCTATACACAGACAATAACAAAAAAATTATTTACGGAGCTGCTAAAAGATTACACATAATGCCTTTTCATCCAAATTACGATGACTTCATTCAGGAAGGGGCACTTTCTTTTGTTCAGGCCTATGTTCGTTATCCAGATAACATTGAGCAAAACTTGGAAAAATTTAGAGTTTTTGCTTATCAAGCTGTTTATTGGCGTCTTTTGGACTTAATTCGCCAAACAAATCGACATACTGAACGCATCCAAAGTGATCAAGACGCACTAAATTCACAAGTTCAATCAAATTTAGATCATGCCTATGAGGATATTTATCATGATCAATTATTTCGACATCTTTATCAAAACTGTACAAAATCTGAACGGCTGTTTCTGATAGACTGCTATGTTTTGCAACTAAAAGGTTCAGAAATCGCAAAAAAGCATCATGTCACACGCCAATGCGTATCCAACTGGCGACGCACTGTTGGAAACAAAGCACTTGCTTATATTTCAAAAAGTAACCAATAATTCGTTTAACAATGTTAATATATATAGGGATTAAAATATATGATACGCATGGATATTGATATGAGGAGGAAACTATATGGCTACTAGTCATTCTGATTACGAGACGATTTCTACAATTTCAGCACTGATTCAAAAGGTTGATACCGATTTGCAGTCAAAATTTTCTGTAAGTTTTGAACAATTTCGCATTCTTGATTTTATTAAGAATATCTATCCTAAACAAACTACTGTGAGTGCTCTGGCCAAACAGTTTCATTCTAACAATTCAGCCACCTCACGAAAAGTTAGTGTGCTATATAAAGAAAATTTAATTCAAGATCATGTCTCAGGTGAGGATCGTCGGACACATTGGATCACGCTAGCTCAAAAAGGCAATGCAATTATTCACGATATTAAAATCGTTGTAGATTCGGGACTGCCTGATCTCGAAACAAAAATATTGGTTCTTCTTTCAAATACAATTAAGAATGATAATAAATAGTCATAGAATTTAGTTTGGTATTGCTGTGAAATTTTAGTAATACCAAATTTTTGTTTTTAGACAATTAGTCAACTATATAACTATTTGGAAACATTTAAGTTATCCGCTTGCAAAGACTAACATAGTTGTGGTTCAATTACATTAACGGCGTTGAATATTATCTGGCAATAATATCTTCAAGGCATAATTAATATACAGAAAGAGGACATGTTATGCAACGCACAAATCCTTTGGAATTTACCAACTTCTCAAAAATATATCGTGTGTTTCTTCAAATGGATAGTCATTTAAAAACCGCCTATTCAATTAGTTTTGAGCAATATCGAATAATGGCTTATATTTTGTCACTCGAAAGCAAAAAAGCCAGTGTAAGCGAAGTCAGTAGGCATTTTGAATCAAGTTCACCGGCAATTTCTCGTAAAATTCGAGTCTTATTCAATTTAAATTATATGGTAGATCATGCTGATAGCAAAGATCATCGAGTACACTGGTTAAATATAACACCAGCGGGAAAACAACTTGCATTAACAGTTAATAATTTTTTAAATGACCGGATCCCTGAACTAAAAATTCAGATTGACTCTTTATTAAAGGATGACTTAAAAAACTAACCATTACAGGAAACAAAAGAAGAGGCCCGGAAAACATTTTTCCTAGCCTCTTCTTTTGTATGCATTTTTAATCAACAATCTTGATGGCAATTTTTCCGCCCGCACGACTAACAATCTCATCTAAAGTTTTAAATGAAACATTTGCGCGACCACTTTCCATACGCGCAATTTGCGACTGGCGCTTGCCAGCTCTTTCAGCTAATTGAGTCTGGGTATAGCCATTGCGAATTCTAAACTGTACTAGTTCTTTTGCTACTTGTACCTTAATTCCTTCGTCGTCCGTAGCTACTTGCTTATCCATTGTTGCTCCTCCATTTAATTAACTATTTTATAGAATTTTCAATAAATCTAATGGTTCTTCAAAAACGTAATCTGCTTTTGCAAAATCAGCGCTCGGAATTGCGCCCCATTTGGCATTACCAAAATCAATTCCAGCCGCATGTGCTGCCTGCATATCATATTGGGCATCACCAATATACAAGAACTGATTCTTAGCCACCTGAGGAAACTTATTCATTCCTGCAATTAAAGGTGCTGGATTCGGCTTATGCTGCTTGGTGTCTTCTGCCACAACTACTTGCTCAGCATACTTCGTAAATCCATATTGCGCAACCTGTGTTTGCCAACCATACTTGGTCTTAGAAGTGACGATTCCGATAGAAATGCCTTTTGCTTGCAAAGTCTTAAAAAGTTCGTTCACTCCTGGAAAAACACTCACTAAATCCTGGTGCTTCAAAAATTCTTCTCCATAATCTTGAACAGTTTGTTTTGGATTAGGTGCACCCAGTTTTTCGAAGATCTCAACCGCTGACAGTCCCATAAGTCGGCGTGTTTGCTTTTCCGATACTGGAATTTCCAATCGCCCGAAGACTTTTTTCACCGTTTCCCATACAGCTACATCCGTTTTTAAAAGCGTATTATCCACGTCAAACAAAATAACCTGGTACATATCTAGCCCCCCTCTACTTTCAAATGAAACAAACAATGCATTATATCATAAGTAAGCGATTTCTCTCAATGCTGATTTTGAAATTTTTTTAATTGTTTCCTTTTTCTGCCGCTGTCCTTTATAAATACGCATTTAAATCAAAAAGAGCCGAAGAAAAGTGAATTGGTAAACTGCTTTACGACAGCTGTTTCAACTTTTCTTCAGTTCTTTCATTTAAAGCCCATTTAGTCTTTTACTTTCCTTAAACCATGTTTTGTTTGTGGGGAAACAAAATAATAAATACCACCAATGACAACTGGATAAAGTAACACAATGAGACTTTGTAATAGCATGCCATTACCGACACCATTAATTGCGTAGTTAAACGCGCTCATGGCATGTGTCACTGGCAATAATTCTGAAATTGCTTGATAAACGGTAGTCAGCATCGATGTTGGTAACAAGACACCTGCTAACTGGACTAGCATTAGAACTAGTGAGAACAGGATTCCCGGTGCACCAAATAATAAATCGATGAACACACACAGCGCTGTAAAACTCATCGCACTAACACCGGCCGCAAACACCAATTCAACTGGATGAATCACCTGAATACCATCAATGGCAACAAATGCTAGAACACCAACCACTTGAAGCAAAGTCAATAAGAGCAACATATTGTTTGATAACCCAAACCCGTTATGACGATGACCCTTACGACGCGCGTACTGACCTAATTGATTGAGAATAGCCGCAATGAACAAAATCATCGCAACAACCAACGGTGCAAACATATTTTTAACTGAGCCCACTGAATCTAAAGTCTGATCCTGATTAACTGGATTCACAAAGTGGTTTACATTTTCAGGTTCCGCATTCACATTTTGAACCTGTTGGGCACCATCTTGTAATTTAGAGTTTAATAACCCAATTCCAAGTGTCGCTGTCTTAAGTCCATCTTGAACTTGATCAGAACCGCTGGCTAACTGATCAGCACCTGTTTTACCTTCTTTAGCACCAGATTCTAACTGATTAGCACCACTGGTTAATTGAGAACTTGCCTTAGTTAATTTGGTTCCACCAGCAACCAATTTATTTGCCCCGGTTGATAATTGCGTTACGCCACTAACCAAAGTGGGCACCTGACTATTCAACGTTTGCAAACCTGTACTTAATTGTTGTGATCCAGAATTCAGCTTGGATGAATTATTCTTCAGAGTGGTCAAACCAATTGTTAATTTGCTTGAACCCGCCTTCAATTGACTAACACCACTTACCAAACTAGGTACCTGACCATTCAACGTTGAAAGTCCTGTAGTTACTTGGCTGGATCCATTACTGAGTTGGGTGACACCACTTGTTAAACTTGGTACTTGACTGTTTAAAGAGCTCAAACCAGCTTGCATTTGAGTCGCTCCTGAGGTCAGGCTACTATTACTAGCGGCCAGTTGTGAAGCACCTTTACTAGCTGAACTAACTCCAGCGGTATATTTAGAAACCCCCGTTGTGTAGGTTGTCACACCAGAAACTAATGAGTTTTCACCATTTACTTTATCGTTTAATTGTGTCACTCCTGCAGTAAATTGTTTGAAATCATCTAAATTGTCACTTAACGTTGGTAACTGTTTTTCAAGAGATTCCAAAGTTTGAACCGTGGTATCACTCATTAATGGTGATGATAACAATTCATCCGCTTGACTCACAACACTACTCAAGCTTGAAATGGCAGTGGTTGTACTACTATCAATGTTGAGCTTGCCAAGAGTTGTAGCCAAACTACTTATTTTATCTTTTGCGCTACTTAGGCTTTGTAAGCTAGTCCCGGTAGTTGCAATCTCTTTAGCTGAAGCGGCAGCGTTTGTAGCACTGTCTGTGGCCTGGCTTTTAGCTTCGGTAATTTTTGCCTTATCCGTGCTACTTAAGTTGGAAGTATCAACCCCGCTTAAAATGGTCGCCACTTTTTGACTATCAGTTGCCGAAGTCTTCGCCTTTGTTGCTGCATCAGTTAAGGCACTTGATGCGCTATCTAAGCTTTCAAAGGCGCTGTTCACATCTGTTAAACTGCTTTGTGCATCGCTTAACTCAGATAAGACACTGCCTAAGCTCGAAAGTTGTTTTAAAACCGGTTCTAATTCTTGCAACTTAGTTTGTAATTGCTGTGCGCTCGCAATCGTGGTTGGCGCATCTTTCAAACTTTCCATCGCTGCTGAATCAGTTTCCAATAATTGTTGCATTTCTGCAATTTGCTCATTGGCCTGACCAGCGGCGGTATTTAATTGTGAGACTCCTTGGGAAAGCTGAGTTGCACTTGTAAGTAAGGAATCCGAACCACTATTCAAGGTTGATGAGCTGGCACTTAATGTATTCAATCCACCATTTAAACTAGTGACACCATTCGTATATGAAGTCACCCCAGACGCTAGACTTTTGGAACCTGAACTTAACTGTCCCACGCCACTAGCCAATGCACCGGTTTTACTTGATAAAGTTTTTAAGCCGGCTGAGACTTGTGAAGAACCGTTGAATAACTGTAAAACGCCTAATGGCAAGGCCACAGTTTTATCTGAAAGTTGAGCCAAACCCGTGCTAAGTTGACCAGCTCCTGATTGGGTTTTGGACACGCCGGCAGTATAACTCTTTACTCCGGTATTCAACTGTTTTGCCCCAGTAGTTAATTTCTGAACTCCACTTGCTAGAGGAGCCGTTTTTGATTTCATTTCACTTAAACCACTTGCAAGGGCCTTACTACCTTTAGCCAAAGTATCGACACCAGCGGTATATGTATCAATGCCCGTGCTGAGTTTCTTGGTGCCACTTTCAAAGGTAATCATGCTTGTTGCCAAAACATGTAAGTTTCGATCAACTTTAGCATTACCATCCTTTAATTGAACCACACCGTTCTTCAATTTCTTCACACCATTAGAACCACTCTTGATACCAGTTCCGAGTTCATTAATTGAAGAAAGCAATGTTTTGTCATAGGATTTTTGAATGCTTGATACCACCTCAGTTTTAACCTGACTAGCAACCTGTTCATTAATCACCTGTGACACATAGCTATTATGTTTGGAGAGTTTAATCTTTAAATTACTAGCTTTGGGATTCTTGTCCAAAGCAGTAGTAATATTTTGAGAAAAGTTTTTTGGAATGATAATGGTCATCAAATAATGACCCTTCTTCATTTCTCTTTTGGCCTTGCTGGCAGAAACAAAGTGCCATTTAACCTGATTATTATGACTCAGATTTTGGATGACTTGTTTTCCAGCACTCACCTTTGTATTCTGAAATTTTGCTGATTGATCGTTGTTCACAACCGCCACATTTGTATTAGTGGTATGCGTTTCCTGCGAAGAATTGATGTATCTAAAAATAAGACCTGTCAATAAAATTGGAATTAAAAGAGCTAACACCAAAAAACTCCATCTTTTCGTTCGCGGTTCCCAATTCTTAAAAATCATCTCTTGCCATCTCCTGTTTTTCACGTAATCAAATCACTTACAAGTTAAAACTTTAATATTTGCTAAAGAAATCGTCAAAAGCCAATTTATTTTAGTTAATTGTCTATTTCAAACAAAAATAGTCCAAAACCTTAATTAGATAAGGCCTTGAACTATTTTGAAAAATATTATGAATTATTTTATGAAAACAAATGAAAACAAATGAAAACACCATATTACCGGCGCTTATCACTCTTTTCACAAGATAAGTGACAAAGCGGTTGATTTGAAACATAAAAAACTTATAATTCAGTCGAACAAGCTCAAATAATTTGTAAAAATTGCCCGCATTTCGGGATGATCAAGCATCATTTCTGGATGCCACTGAATACCCAGTAACGGATGAACGGCATCCTTTGATTGGACTGCTTCAATAACACCATCTTCTGCCCGTGCCAAACTTTCTAAAGGTTTTGCTAGTTGTTTAATCATCTGATGGTGCAATGAATTTACCAAAATTTTATTGCCCAGAACTTTTTGAAGATTACCATCAACCTTAACGACATGTGTAGCCACATTTCCCAAAAACTCAGGAGCTTGATCATGTTCAACAGTAACTGATCGTTTCATGAGCGACTGATCTTGATACAAGGTCCCACCCAGTGCAACGTTGATTAATTGCACCCCACGACAAATCCCAAGAATCGGTTTGTGAGTCTCCCACGCTAATTTAAATAAGGCCAGCTCAAACTTGTCCCGTTTCAAAGAGGTTGTTTTTAGTAGCGGATCCGGTTCTTGACCGTATAAACTGGGGGTGACATCCTGGCCACCTGGCAAAAACAATCCATCAATATTTTCAAAGTACTCTCCTGCCAGTTCTTCTGACTGAATCGGAATAACCACCGGCAAACCACCCGCTTGCGTAATTGCATCAATGTTGCCTTGGAACGTATAAGTTGCGTGATTATGATAAAAGATTTCCGAATCACCAGTGAACACGTTGCCCACGATGCCAATTCTTGGTTTCATATTTCTTCCTCCGTTTGTGATTGTTATGTATACTAAAGCACCAACCCTGGTCACCATCAATTTGTGACTGACTTGGTGCTTTTAGTTGCTACTTATTTAATTCCGCTGAGCTTTAGGACAACTCAGAAGAACAGTCAGAAGTGCCTAAGCGTAATTCCTGCGGGATTACGATCCCACCTTCATGCCCTTCTACTGCATTTTTTCGCTGAGCTTCAGGACAACTCAGAAGAACAGTTACAAGTGCCTAAGCATAATTCCTGCGGGATTGCGATCCCACCTCCATTACGCTTAGGGACTTCTGACTCCCGTTCTTCTGAGTTCACTACTTTAGGACAACTCCGCAAATCAGGTTTAGATAATTAAGCGGGGTTCCCGCGGGATTACGATCCCGACTCCACCCCGCTTAATTATCTAAACCTACCGATTTGCTTCGTTCACTACTTACTAATATACGCCGTCTTATAATTCCACTGCGTACCAGCCGTATTGTGAATCACATTCTTCACCTTTGGATTAATCAAGAATGAATAATTTGTTTGATACAACGGTGCAATTGCCGCCTGTTTAACCACCAATTGATCCGCCTTAATCATATCCGCCCAACGTTTACTCTTATTATTCGCATCCGAATTTTGGGCCTTCTTAATTAACGCATCATAACTACTATTATTCCACTTACCATAGTTATAACCACTATTCGTCGTTAATACCTGTAAATGCGAGATTGGGTCTGTAAAGTCTGCACCCCAACCCGACACATAAATATCAAAGTCACCCTTCGCTGCACGAGAATAAGCCACCTTATCCGGAATATTCACTAAGCTTACTTTCATTCCAGGTAACTTATTCTGTAGTTGTACTTGGAAATACTCAGAAATATTCTTGTCATCATTATCATTCGTCGACATCAAAGTCACATTTAACGATTTTACGCCAATTTCCTTCAACCCTTGTTTCCAAAGTTTTTTGGCTCTTGTACTGTCATAATTAACAGTTCCTTTCAGGTAAGCCTCATCTGCAAAGTCCTTACCCGTCTTGGGATCATTAGCCAAATCAGTTGGTACAAAACCCTTTGGTGTCGTTGAAGCATCGCCAATAACCTTTGTAATCAACTGCTTATGGTTAATTGCCAAAGAAATTGCCTGACGAATATGTTTATTATTCATCGCCTTACGAACCCTTGAATTAGATGCCTTAAAGTTGAACGCTAAGAAACGCGTGATACTATACGGAACAGTCTGATAATCGGAATTGTTCTTAAAGTTTTTAATTTGAGTACTTGAAAGCTGTGCCATATCCAATTTCTTGGATTGATACAAACTCAAAATTGTTGAAGGATTTTCATTTACAGAATAGTTAATCTTACTCAATTTAACCTTACTCTTATCCCAATACTGATTGTTTTTCACAAATGACCAGTGATCATTGGTACCCTTCCAACCAGTCATCTTGAATGGACCTGTATAAACCATATATTTAGACGTTGTCGCATACTTACTACCGTACTTTTCAATAACTTTCTTACTTACCGGTGAGAATAATGGATATGTCATCAGAACTTTAAAATATGCAATTGGTTCGTCTAACTTAACTACGAAAGTCTGCTTATCAGGTGCCGAAACACCCAATTTTGAAGGCTTCAATTTTCCGGAACTAATTTGATCCGCATTTTTAATACCTGAGAATAAGTATGCATATTGTGACTTCGTGGTTGGGTTCAGAGTCCGTTGCCAAGAATAAACAAAATCTTGAGCGGTAATTTTTTGACCATTGCTAAATTTTGCATTTTTGCGGATTTTGAATGTCCAAGTTTTACCATCTTTTGAAACTTTACCTGATGAAGCCAGTCCTGCGATTGGTTTACCATTTTTGCCTAATCGATAAAGACTTTCAAATACGTTTCCAGTTTGTCCATAACCTGTTGCTTTCGCAATATCGATTGTATCCAACGGTGCATCGGCTGATAAATTAAGTACTTGCTTTGTAGCTAATTTCCCGGAACCACCTGTACTGCTCTGATTACCACAACCAGCTAACACCAATACTAGTGCAGCTGATACAGTGGCTAAAAGTGTCCATTTTTTCTTCATATGATCTAACTCCCCTAAAAAATTATTTTAGAAATCTCTTTGTACTTCAATTACGCGAAATTCTTTGCCTACTTTTTAAATCTATTTTCATTGAACACGGACAACAACCTGGTGACATCCAACATCACGTCCCTTCAAATACCAAACAAAAAACCGACTAACTGCATTGCGCAATTAGTCGGCTTCACTTTGACCTATGTTAAAAAACTAGGCCCATTTTTGCGAAAGACAATTACAGTTTGAAGCCACACAAATAACCATGTTGTTTTGACAACATGCTTCGCAACATTCAATTTGCATTTGTAACTTCATCATAACTATCTTCCTTTCTGTTTGGTTATTTCACTACTTAGATTATCCAATTACTTATTGTAAGTCAAGTAAAAACCTAAATTTTTGGAAATTATTTTTGAAACTTGAAAACGTTCATGAAAACGATCTCGTGTTTTTGGTGAGATTGTCTGGTACTGAAAATTGGTTAGACACTTTCAATCTTTGTTTGCGAAAACATAAAAAAGGGCAGCTTCTGAGCTTAGCATACGCTAATGCTCAAAAGCTATCCACCCTTTTTTTACTCTACTTCTTTTCCATTACTTTCAATCACTTTTTTATACCAATAAAAACTTTTCTTCGGTGTTCTTGAGTAATCCCCTGTTTGATCATCATGGCGATTCACATAAATAAATCCGTAACGTTTCGACATCTGTCCCGTACTTGCAGATGCCAAATCAATGCATCCCCATGGCGTGTAACCAATCAAATCAACACCATCATCTAGTGCCTCTTTCATAGCTTCGACATGACCACGCAAATAATCAATTCGGTAATCATCATTAATTGAACCATCTGCCTCAACCTTGTCATAAGCACCCAGACCATTTTCCACAATCATCAATGGAATTTGATACCGTTGATAAACCTGGTTCAAATAAATCCGCAAGCCTTCAGGATCCATACTCCAGCCCCAGTCACTGTATTTCAAATAAGGATTCTTGGTCCCTGACGACATATTGCCATTCACCTTTTCTTGTTTTTCAGGATGAATGGTTACTGCACCAGATGAATAGTAACTAAAACTATAGAAATCAACCGTTCCATCCTTCAATGTTTTGGCGTCGCTTGGGTCAATTTCCAAATGAATATCATTATCCCGCCAATATTTTTTGGCAAATGCTGGATAGGTTCCACGGACATGCACATCTCCACAATAGAAATTGTTCATTTCAGTCTGTTGTTGTGCTAGTAAAACGTCTTTAGGATCCGGTGTTAATGGGTAAACTTCAGAACCTGCGATCATACAACCGACTTTATTTTCTGGATTAATTTCATGGGCAAGTTTCACAGCCTTAGCACTTGCAACTAACTGATTATGCACAGCTTGAAATGCGTTTTGGCGTTGTTCTTTCGTCACACGGTCAAAAATCGAACTTCCATCTTTGACGGGCACACCGGCTTGAATATAACCACCGCCAAACATCAGCGCTGTATTAATTTCATTGAAAGTCAGCCAAAGATGCACTTCATCCTTATAAGATTCAAATAAGACACGGCAATAATTTTCAAAGAAGTCAATTACTTTTCGACTTGAAAAACCACCATAAGCTGCAGTTAAATGGTAAGGCACTTCATAATGCGAAATTGTAACTAGTGGTTCAATTCCATACTTGTGACATTCTTGGAAAACTTTATGATAAAAATCAATACCTGCTTGATTAGGCTTTTCATCATCCCCATTAGGAAAGATTCGCGTCCAGTTAATTGATAAACGATAAACTTTAAAGCCCATCTCTGCAAGTAATTTGATATCTTCTTTATAGTGATGATAAAAGTCACTTGCGGTATGTGACGGATAATAGGCATCTGGATCCACTTTAGCGGTGAAGTGCCGCGGTTTATCCACCGTACCTCCAGTTAGCAAATCCTGGACACTGACTCCTTTACCATCAACATCCCATGCACCTTCGATTTGGTTGGCTGCTGTTGCACCACCCCATAAAAAGTTCTTTGGAAATTCTGTTGTCATTAGTTTCCTCCTTGTTTACATTAATTTACATTTATATTTACATAGGTTAGTGTAACCGTTTTTAGAAAGCGCTGTCAACTTTATTTCCCTCTTGCGCTTACCACGTCTTTTTACCTCTTTCTGTGCTACTATATGGGAGAAAGACAAAACTATAGGAATGCGGTGATTTATCATGAAACTAGCTCTAATTGGTGCTGGGCCCCGAAATTTAATGGCTCTGGAACGCATTTTAGCCTGGAACAAAAAGGTTTCTGTTCCGGAAATCGAGATCCATTTATTCGACCCGGCGGGAATTGCCGGCCGTGTTTGGCAACCTGATCAACCACATGAACTCTTGATGAATTCATTGGCAGCAAAAATCACTTTATTTACCGATCATACGATTGAAATGGAGGGTCCAAGTGTTCCCGGACCAACGTTGCTCGAATGGGCGCGGCGAGCGGGCTCTCGGTTCATACAAGAAAACAATTATAAAAAATCGCAGTATTTACTGAAAGAGATTTCTCATTTAACGCCAGAAAGTTACGCAAGTCGGGCGCTATTTGGTGTCTATCAAGAATGGTTTTATCAAGAACTCCACAAACAAGTTTCAAAAACGATTCACATTATTTTTCACAAAACGGCCGTGACCAGTATTGCCCGCCTAACCCATCATACGTATAAATTGAGTTTTGATGATGCGGCTGAAACTTTTGATGGTGTTTCGATGGCCCTTGGAGAAGGCATGTCAGAGCTTTCTACTTCTGAAAAGAACTTGGCCCAGTTTGCCCATGCTCATCAGCTCACATACTTAAGAACCGGTTACCCGGCAGAGCAGGACTTTGCTAAAATTCCAGCTCACAGCTCTGTTTTATTGCGCGGTCTTGGTCTGAATTTTATGGACGCCATGATTATGTTGACTCAACATCGTGGCGGTAAATTCCATCGTGAAGCCGACGACACGCTCACCTATCATGCATCGGGTGAAGAGCCAAAAATCTATGCTGGTTCTGGACGGGGCTTCCCTTATCACGCACGCGGTATGGATCAAAAAGTTGTGGGTGAAACACGGCCACTGTACTTCTTATCCAATCAATTAGTTGCTCATATGATTGAAAATCAGGAACAAATGAGTGGTCAACAATTTCTCGATTATATCTATTCCGACGCGGCATGCACCTACTATACAAAATTGGTGGCAACCAACTATACCGGAATAAGTTCCCATGAATTTGAACAGGCGTTTCAAAAGGATCCGTTATCTGCCCAAGTTTTAGACGATTATGGCATTGCTAAGGATGATCGCCTAGACTGGAAGCACTTAGCGCACCCTGATCAGGATGTCAAAACTGACAAAGCATTTCAAAAATTAATGCTGGCTTATTTGGAACATGATATTGCTGAGGCTAAACGGGGAAACAAAACGAGTCCGTTTGCAAGTGCAATGGATACTTTGCGTGAACTACGAACAAATATCCGAAAAGTCATTACTTATAAACTAATTTCGGATGAAGACTATGCTAAAGATATTCTGGGTGGTTTTAATAGTTTCAACAGTTTCTTGGCGGTCGGTCCACCAATTTTACGATTGGAACAACTCCTGGCGTTGATAAAAGCGGGTATCGTAGAAATTCTGGGACCAAAGTTGCAGTTAGAAACCAATCAGGATCATTTTGTTACGTATTCAAAACGGTTCCCTGAGCATAAAATTGAGATAAATGATGTGATTGAGGCGCGACTGGCATCAGTTGATATTCGAATTAGTACGAACCCGTTGATTCAAGACTTATTAAAAACTGGAATGGCCAGACCATACGAATTGCATTTGAATGATGGCTCAACGAAGCAGTTGGGAGCAATGGATGTGACGACGGAAACGGCGGAAGTAATTGATAGTGATGGCGTGCCGGTGCCAAACGTTTATGTTTGGGGAATTACGACGGAGGGACGTCATTGGTTGACAAATGGAAGTCCAATTCCAAGTGTGAATGATGTGCGTTTGAGAATGGCGGATATGATAGCGAACCAGATGTTAAATTATAGTGAGTGAGGCAAAATGGTAAGAGAGAGCAGATAAGTGTGCCGTATGCGGGGAAATCCCCGCAGTAGGAATGCTTATCTGCTCTCTCTTATTTTGCCGAGCTGTCCTAAAACAGTGAGTGAGAAAAAGCGTTAAAACAAAGACCTATAAGAGAACCGGAGGCGGGATCGCAATCCCGCAGGAGGTTTTCTTATAGGTCTTTGTTTGCTTTTTCGAGCTGTCCTCAAGCAGTGAGCGGAACAAGTCGCAAGTACTATCAAAATAAGCTGGGTGGAAGTCAGGAGAATTCCTGGCTGGGAACCCTGTTTATTTTGATGGTACTGACTTGTGAAGCTGTCCTAAAATAGTGAGCGGATTGTGGCGTTTAGTCTCATCAATATAAGCGTGCCGATAGTGGGATCGAAATCCCGCGGGAGGTTTTCTTATAGGTCTTTGTTTGCTTTGTTGAGCTGTCCTCAAGTAGTGAGCGGAACAAGTCGCAAGTACTATCAAAATAAGCTGGGTGAAAGTCAGGAGAATTCCTGGCTGGGAACCCAGCTTATTTTGATGGTACTGACTTGTGAAGCTGTCCTCAAGCCCCAACTTACTGTATTTGAAAGCTAACAGAATGCTTTTCACCATCTGCTGAGGTAATTTCGATTTTAATCGGATTAGTTTTACCTTCGAAATTATACGTTAAATCTAGATCACGTATCGTTTCACCTTCATCGATATCGTCGTCGTTTTCAACTGAACTTAAAGTTTTTCCATTTTGGGTCACTTTAACCTGACCAAAATTAGCAAAAGGTGCCTTTTTTTCAGTTTTAGGTTCCCACTCTACTTTCACTTCTACTTGGTCATCATCTACTTCAGCCTCAATTTGATGAACTGTAAATTTATTATATTTCCAGCTACTATTCAGCAATGCCATATCGTCATCGCCAACAACAGCTTGACTTGAACTATTCCCACTTGCTTTCGAACTACTTTTTGAAGAAGTTGTTACAGAAACCGAAGAACTAGTGGCATCATTTTTTGATTCTGAATTGTCAGAATTATTCGTACATCCTCCCAATAAAAGGAACGCGGAAGAAAGAAGCAATATTGTTGTTTTTTTCATGAGTTTCTCCTTTTTCTTAGTGAGTTATGAATTTAATTTTCTTGCTGGTTTGTGGGCAATTTTTGATTTAAATTGGTAACGGCTAGTCAAGTTAGGAGTTATTCAAACACCCTGCCATAATAAAACAATCCTTGTTGTCCATCTTCAGCAACTTCGATTTTTGTCACACTGCAATTCATTGGCTCTTTAAAAGCCAACGGATCCGTTGCCTTCACTGCATTTTGTGCAAAACTTCGCACCGTAAATCCATGTGTAACAATGACAATTTTTTGGTCAGTATATTTTTGGCAAATCTCATCAGTAAATGCTGCCACTCGATTTTCTACATCCGTAAATTTCTCGCCATTTGCGACTTTATAGTACTCAGGATAAATTGCATTACTTCCTGGAATGAAATACTGACCATATTTAGCCTTCAAATCCGTATCATATTGACCATCCCAGTCACCGTAAGAAATTTCCAATAAACGATCATCAACTTGAATTGGTAAATTGCGCCCCTTATTCAGCAAATTGGCCGTATCTTTTGCTCGTGTCAATGGACTCACAAAAATTTGGTCCGCAAAACTAATATCAAAATGATCATGCAAGTTCTCGGCTTGTTTAATTCCCGTCTCGTCCAATTGTGAAGGCTCGGCATCAACCTGGCCCTGCTTAAATCCCATAATGTTTCCTCGGGTTTCACCATGTCGCACAATGTAAAGTTCAGTCATGTTTTATCCCCACTTATCTATAGTTATTAATTCCATACTACAGCTCTTAAGCGAGAATTGAAAACCCTTTTAAAGGTTTCCACCCCGAACTTCTGCGACATTGTAAACAAGTGCAAATGCATCTGGGGCCACGGCATGAATTTGATTCAAAATGTGTTGGTACTCCGCATTTTCAACCACAATCATCAGCATTTGCTTTTGATCACCAGTATACCCGCCCTTGACATCAAAAATAGTCATGCCTTTTTCCATCAAAGTGACTAGACTATGTTTAACATCATCTAAATTGTCATCACTCATAATGTATATTACTTTTTTTCGATCCAAACCAGTTTCAATATAGTTCATGATGAACATGGTCAGCACCGATGAAAGAATGGCCAAAAAGAAAGCTTCAAACCCAGAAACAAATACGTTGAAAAAACAAACCAAGCCATCAATGGCCAACAATCCAAATGATGTTTTAATATTAAAGTACTTTTTGAAAATTAGCGGCGGTACGGTGGTCCCACCGCTGGAAGCATCGATATGGTATAAAAGCGCCACCCCAGCCGCAAAGATTGCGCCTCCTACAATAACAGCCAACAATCGATCATTCACCAATTTTATCTGGGGTGTTAATGCCAAACAAATAGGTAAAAACAAACTACCAAACGTTATGCGCAGCGTGGTTGCTTTATCTAAAGTAAAGTACGATAGCACCAGCATTGCCACATTTAGAATCAAGACGACAAGTGACATATTGAAACCGAAACTTTCGTGCAGCAAAATGGCAATCCCTGTGGTTCCTCCTGAGGCAACATTGTGCGGTGCGTAGAACATATTAATACTAATGGCGATAATTTCGAGGGCAATAATTATTAAACCCATTTGGGATAACCAATGAAATTCGCGTTTGTTCATCACATCACCTTTCCTTCCAAGTAATTTTTCTTAAATTAATTATCTCAAATTTAAGCAAAAAAAGCTAATGATGTGTATAATTTTTAATGAATATATAAACGTACAAAAAAAGTAGCGATAGTCATCTGGATGATTAGCGTTACTTTTATTAAAAATCTAAATTAAT
>NZ_BJWE01000028.1 GCF_007990205.1 Pediococcus parvulus
CGGCCCAAATTTGCTGGAAGACGGCATTTTATCTAATTTTGCTGCCTTGAACGTTTCCGTATCAAGCAACAAGATAAGTTTTTGTAGTTTCAACCTTTAGTCTAAAAATTATTTAGTTTACCTTAATCATTATCATGAACATCATAACTAGCTAACTGTTCTTGAACTCCAGGAGCATCAGGATCGTGATTCCCTTTTCCCTTATCAAGAGCCCTGATCTGGTCAATTTCTTGATCAGTAAGCTCAAAATCAAAGATATCAAGATTGCTTTCAATTCGAGCGGTGTGTACTGACTTTGGAAAGACAATTATGCCTTCTTGATTTTCAAAACGCAAAATCACTTGACCCGCATCTTTGCCATATTTTTCAGCTAATTTCGTAATTACCGGCTCATTCAGCAAATCATGGTTACCTTGACCAAGGGGTGCCCAAGCTTCAACCTTAACTTTTGCAGCGTCTAAAATTTTACGTAATTCTTTTTGCTGGAAATAAGGATTAAATTCCACTTGATCAACCGATGGTAAAGTTGCAAACAAAGGCACAAACTTGTTCCAAATCTTTGGCGTCATATTAGAAACTCCGATGGACTTGATTTTACCATTTCGTTTGGCTTCTTCCATGGCTTTCCATGCACCAGGAACATCTCCATATGGTTGGTGGATTAAATACAGATCCATATAGTCTAATCCCAGTTTTTGCAACGACAAATCAATTGCTTTTTTAGCTGGTTCGTAACCAAAGTCCTGTAACCAAAGTTTACTAGTTACCCAAACTTGGTCACGTGGAATACCACTGTCTTTAATTGCCTTACCGACTTCGGCTTCATTAAAGTACGCCACAGCAGTATCGATATGACGATAACCAATTTTCAACGCTTCACTTACCGCTTTGTAAGTAGAACCATCACTGGGAATTTGAAAAGTCCCGAAGCCAATTGCTGGGATCTCGGTCCCGTCATTTAATTTAATTTTTGGTGTGTTAACTGTTGCCATTTTAAAGTGCTCCTTTACCGCTAAGTTGATTACTGTAATTGTTTCAGACTAGAACCAAAAATCTGTTCAATGGTCACTGGATCACGATGATCGAAGAATTGACTTTCATTTTTGTCCAAGGATGCCATCGTTTGCATCTCTGTGGCAGTTAATTCAAAATCAAACACATTCAAGTTTTCTTCCATGCGATTACGATGAACAGACTTAGGAATGACCGTAATTCCACGTTGCAAAAGCCAACGTAAAATCACCTGACCATTTGATTTGCCATATTTTTGTGCAATTTCTGCAATTTTTTCGTTTGTGAAAATATTATGTTTACCTTCTGCAAATGGTGCCCAAGCTTCAACACGAATATCTTCACCCTGATTGAACTTAACCTCATCAGCTTGTTGATACCATGGATTAACTTCAATTTGGTTTACAACTGGTTTAACCGGCATGGTCAATTCAAGATTCTTTAACTGGTCTGCATAAAAATTGGAAACGCCAATTGCCCGAATTTTACCTGCCTTATAAGCTTCTTCCATTGCCCGCCATGCACCCATGACATCACCGTATGGTTGATGAAGCAAATATAAATCCATGTAATCTAAACCAAGTTTTTCTAAAGAAGCATCAATTCCTTTTTTGGCACGATCATATGTGAAATCTGACACCCACAGTTTGGAAGTGACAAAAATTTCTTCACGTTTTATGCCACTCTTTTGAATTGCACGCCCAACAGCTTCCTCATTTTGATAAGCCGTGGCAGTATCGATCAATCGGTAACCTGCCTGAAGCGCATTTGTAACAGCCTCTTCAGCTTGACTCAAATCTGGCACTTGGAAAACACCGAAGCCTAACTGTGGCATTTCAACACCATTATTTAATTTAACCATTGGCACTTTTGTCATTTTAAAACATCCTTTCTACTTTTCGTTCATAACTTTATTCAACATCCTTATAATAGAAGAAACTCAATCATTTGAAAATTACTACTTAATCATGCTAGTATACAGTCAGCGTATACTAGGAGCTGATAAAATGATTGATCCGTATCTATTAGAAGAGTTAGCAACGTTTGCAAACACCGGCACATTAGCTAAAACAGCTGAACAACTCAATGTCACCCAACCAACTGTGACGCGAGGTATGCAAAAACTAGAAGAAGATTTAGGTGTAAAACTATTTGACCGTCGGCCGAATCACATTAAATTGACTAAAACTGGTCAGCTTGCCGCCCAGGAAGCGGTAACGCTTATTCAAGCAAATAAACAGATGATTGACAAGGTACGCAATTTTGACCAAAATCAACGGGAAATCCGCATTGGTTCCGTGATTCCAGGACCGTTAATCTTTCTAAAAAATCTCCTCAGTCCGGAAACTAAAAATAGACAAATCAGCTCGGACTTAATTCCTGCCGACCAAGTAGTTACTTTACTTATCAACAATGCCTATACTGGAATTATTTCCAATCAAGAACTTACCTCTCCAAACATTGATTCCCAATACTTAGGGACCGAAAAGCTCGCCGTGAATCTTGATAAATTCATGTATCACGCTAACCAATCAACTGTAAGTTTTTCTGAATTGGAAAATTTAAGTTTCATCGTGTTAAGTGATATTGGTCCTTGGCGTGACATTATCCAAAATGAAATTCCAGGAGCTAAATTTCTCTATCAAGATCAGCGGGAAGCTTTTTCTGAAATTACGAAATATTCAGATTTTCCTTATTTTAGTAGCAGCCTTTCCAAGTCTGATCCAAGTTTTACGGAACAATTTAAAGAAGATGACAACCGGGTGCGCATCCCGCTTGGCGACAAGGATGCCCAAATGAAAGTCTACTTTAACTATTTAAAAGGACAAAAAAGGCGTGTTTCGCCAATCATTAAACGCATCAAACGGGATTGGCCGCATTAATAAAGCAAAAATAGCCCTCAAAACGACATCGCTGTCAGTTCCGAGGGCTATTAATTTGAACTGCTTATCATTCATAATAAGCGTTTATACACATCACGCGCAATCATCAGTTCTTCATTGGTGGGTACGACGAGCGTTTTGACTTTCGCATCCGCTGCACTTACATCAATTTCTTTATTACCGGATTCATTTTTCGTCTTGTCGATTGTGGCACCCACATAGCCAAAATGGGACATGATTTGTTCGCGCATTTCAAAACTATTTTCACCAACCCCGCCGGTAAAAATTAAGGCATCAACGCCGTCCATTAAGGCGATGTAGCTACCTACAAATTTCACAACCCGATTGGCAAACATGTTCAAAGCTAACCGAGCACGTGGATTAGTGCTTGCCAATTTCTTCAATTCTCTTTGATCATCTGAAAATCCCGAAATGCCTAATAAACCGGACTCGTTATTTAATATATTTAGCATTTCATCCGCATTTTTCAAATTTAATTTTTTGATCAAGTAAGTCACTAACGACGCATCAACTTGCCCACTCCGGGTGTTCATAATTAACCCATCTAACGGGGTAAATCCCATCGAAGTGTCCAATGACTTCCCTTTACTTACCGCAGTAATACTGGAACCGGCACCCAAATGCATCACAATGAGCCGCAAATCTTCTAATGGTCGCTGCAAAACTTTTGCCGCGTGTTTAGAAACATACCGCACACTTGTCCCATGGGCACCATACTTTCGGGCACCATATTTTTCGTGAAAGTCATAGGGAATACCATACAAATAATTTTCTTCTGGCATAGTTTGATGAAACGCTGAGTCGAACACAGCTACTTGCGTGGTCCACGGCATTAATTGTCTAAAGAGTTCAATCCCCCCGACCTCAACATGATTGTGCAATGGCGCAAAAACATCTAAGTCATCGATTTGTTTTAAAACATCTTTCGTGATGACCACGGACTCTTTAAACACTTCTCCACCAGCAACCACACGATGGCCAACTCCAGCGATTTCATGAAGATCCTTAACTAACTTTAGTCGCCTTAATTCATCCATTAAAATAGTAATAGCATCTTTAAGGCTTAGTTTTTCATCAAAAGTCCGTTCGGCCTTTTTATCACCATACTTCACCGTAATTTTTGCTTTCGTGTTATCAAAAAAATCAACTAGTCCTGAAGCAACTTGTTTTTCATCAGGCATCTCAAATAACCGCCATTTAAGCGTTGAACTACCCAGATTTACCGACAAGGTTTTGGTCATATTTTCACCCTCACTACTTACATATTTACTTTGTATCTTATGCTTGTTTCGAGGATTAAGCACGAAGTTCGCTCATCAATGCGCGCCAATTATAAAAAAAGCAATTGGCAGATTGTCCTCTGTCAATTGCTTGAACTGTGACTGTTAAATTAGATTATCCAGTGATCATCGACAAACTAAGCGCCTTCATGCGGTGCCAATTTATTATCAAATTGGTCCTTATCATAATCTGGTTGGTTGGAAATGTGCATCGCCGACTTTAATCTGACCGTGACAAAACTCCACATAGATGGCGTAATACCCAGCTCATCCAAATCACGCGTTGAAATTGTGTAACGAATACTATCTTCGTCATTAGTTTCAACTTTTTGTACCCACTTTGGCTCACGTAAGCTTTCACGACCCAAGGCTACAAAATCGATCCCAGCGTCGATGACCTTTTCTGCATCTTCTGGTTTTTCGACAGAACCCACAGAAATTAATGGCAATCGATCGCGAACCTGTTTCTTAATTTTAAGAATTAATGGCCCCTTGTCGGCCTTATCATTTAATGATGTTCGCCAAGCGTAGCCCATTGAAACATGGAGATAATCAATAGGTTGATCCGCTAAAATATCAATGAAATGAAGCGTATCGGCCATGTGAATCCCTGGATTTTCAATTTCTTCAGGTGAAATTCGATAACCTACAATAAACGGACGATCTGCATATTTTTCAACCGCTGCATGAACACTTTTGATAACTTCTAAAGCAAAAGTCATGCGTTTATCCACATTGCCACCCCATTTATCGGTACGACGGTTAGAGTGAGGTGAGAAAAATTGTTGTAAGAGATAAGTATTGGCACCATGTAATTCAACCCCATCAAATCCAGCCTGAATCGCCCGTCGAGTTGCTTCGCCAAAATCAGTGATAATCTGTTCGATCTCATCATTAGTCAACTCTCTTGGTGTTTCTGCATTGGGTCTTAAAGCCGCAACTGCACTTGCACTAACTGGCTGGGTTCCTCGTAAAATTTTAGAATTTGACATCCGCCCAGCATCGAAAATTTGCAAAATAGCTTTGGTCCCATTTTGTTTCATGGCCAATGCCATCTTTGTCAATCCAGGTAAAAAGCGGTCATCATCAACGGAAAGCTCGCCTTCAAATCCTTTACCATCTTCAGAAACATTCGCAACTGGCGAAATAAACAAACCAACGCCACCACTGTGAATACTAAAGTACCGAAGTTCATCACGGGTAACAGATCCTTCTTCAAAAGCGGAAGCCTCTGTCATTGGGGGAATCACCACCCGGTTCTTGACTTTGACACCATTTTTAAAAGTGTAAGGTTCTAAAAATTTATACTTAGTAGACATACAAATATCCTCTCCTTAACAAAAATTATGATTACATCACAATATTTATTTTAGTTCACAGATTCACAAAGTCTAATAATTCAACTCGACTATTTTTTATGCAGACCGCCTTTATTGCTATTTTGGAAACAGAATAATTACAATTTGGCTATGACACAAAATCTGAATACTTATCTAAATTGTAAATTGATAAGCTGTACAAAAAACGACCTAAAATCATTTATTCAAAGCTTTAAATGATTTTGAGTCGTATTTTTTAAGCACATATCATAAATAATTAGTCCAGATCCTCTTGACTCTTGCTTTCGTCGCCAAACGTAAAGTCTTTCATTTGATTTGCAATTTCTTTGCTTTGGTAAGCATTTCCGTCAAACCAAGCGTCTGCTCCACTAGCCATCATCATGACCGGAATCTGGCGGCCGTTATAGTAATGATATCTTAAATATTCATACGAACCATCACCCGCGGTTTGATGTGCGCCACGAATATCAAGCCAATTTATTTTCTGAGTTTTTAAATAAGTGAGTTTGACCGCGCTAATTTTTTCCGGTTTTAAAGTATCCACTTTCTTATCATAAGATTCATAGTAATACCAAGTTCCCTGATACGCACTGGGCCACCGTTGTGGGGATGCCTTCACTGAACTGCTAACATCCGTATTTAATGAAGCGTCGGTCAAAATTGCTGGCTTAATTCCAGTCACAATTTTTGCAAATTCTGCTTGCAGATCTGCGTTTTGCGTATCCTGAACGAAAAGATAATTACCATTGGTGGTTTGCGTCATAAACACAACCGGCTGATTATTGTGAATACAGAATAAGTAGGTCGTTGGAAATGATGTACCACCTTTTCCGCCAGTGGCAACTGCAACAATTTGAAATTCATTGCCATTTTCACCATTTGTAGACCACGTTAAATTAATCTTGCGGGTTCCCCATTTTACTCGACCTGCTAACTTACCGTTCTTAATGACATCTGGAAAAATGTAGCCCAGATGATCTGTCTTTTCGCCGTTATATGTACCTTTATACGTTTGGCCCATTTCTTTTTGCCACTTCGCCATAAACGTAGCTAATTCCTGCTGCTTAGTTTTATTCCAAACCGTTGCAGCAACTTTTTTAGTTCTAGAGGTCGCTTTTTGTGAACTGGAACTAGCTTAATCCTCACTTGACTGCGAAGTTGATTTGCTTACTTTTTTAGTTTTCACTACTGATGATTCAGTCTTCTTAGAATCGGACTTACTTGCCTGACTAGTATTATTTGCTGAACAACCACCCAGCAATAACGCGACCACTAATAAACTCCACCCTATTTTTTTATATGTCCTCTAATGGCCATTTTTACTACTGGTCACCATTTATCCTCCTGCTCATTTAAATTATGTTGTGTCGTAAACTTATTTTATTATAACATTTGGGCGCTAAATTGAAGGATAAAAAAATACCATTCACAAACGAATGATATTTTGAACAAGTCAGATTATCTGTTTATTCATGCCCATTTATTTAGGATAAATTGTCCAATTTCTCGCCAGTGAGATTCCAGCACAAAATGACCACCATCTAACAAATGAATTTCCGCATTTTTATCATCTTTTTGGAAAGCTTCTGCACCCTGATAGACAAAACTAGGATCATTTTTACCCCAGGCAGCAATTAACTCCGGCTGATAATCACGCACATATTTTTGAAAACGCGGATACTTTTTTACATTATTTTGATAATCGAAAATTAAATCAGATTGTCTTTCAGCGTAATCTGGTGACTCTGTATAATGGATATCCAGTGTATAGCCATCAGGTGAAACACTGCCTGCTTTTTCACCGCCAGTGTATTGACCAATAATGGTTTCTGGGGCAAATGCTGATTTATAGCTTTCCCGTAGTTCTGCAGTCGGATGATTCCAGTATACTTTGCGAGATTTCCATTTAGACCCAAGGCCTTCTTGATAAATATTACCGTTTTGACTCACGATTCCCAAAATGCTTTCTGGATGACGAACTGCTAATTCAAACCCAATTGGTGCCCCATAATCAAAAACATACAGATAAAACTTGTCAATACTCAAGGCCTTCAAAAAGTCTTCTACATAATTCGTCAAATTTTCAAATGTGTATTGAAATTTGGTATGGTCGGGAGCAGCTGATTGCCCAAAACCAATAAAATCTGGTGCAATAACATGAAAATCATTTTCTAATATTGGCATTAAGTTCTAAACATATGACTGGCCGTTGGGAAGCCGTGCAATAATAAAAATACCGGATTGTCGTCTGAACCACTTTCGCGATAGAAAACGTCTAAATCATTAACTTTGACAGTTGAAAAATTCATATTGAATACCTGATTTCAAAATTATTTTCAATAAAATTACGCCAATAATTATACCTCTAAACTTTACCTGTTGAATAAAATACCAACTAAGAAATAGGTACTTTTGCGAACCATTCTTAGTTGGTATTTTGTTTGGCAGATAAATTAAAAACTTTAAGCATTTGTTTACTGTCTCGTGAAATAGATTCTTACTTCTTTTCATCAATCAGCACAGTCCCCTGCGCTGGGTTGTGATTAATGGCACCCACAATTTCGTGCGGCACATACAACTCTTCCAGATAGTGCACATCCTCATCAGTTAGTTTAATTGCCAAAGCTTCAACGGCGGCATCTAAATGGCTCGCCTTAGTGGAACCCACAATTGGTGCCATAATGCCTTTCGCCCATTGCCAAGCCAACGCAATCTGACTCATTGAAACGTTATATTTCTTGGCCAGCTCGTCCACTCGGGCAACGATGCCAACATCTTTGCTCTCTGCTTTATCATATTTGCCCATCGCTACCCGATCAGTTTGACTGCGTAACGTATTTACTTGCCATTCACGATGACTCAAATGTCCCGCGGCCAACGGACTATATGGCATCAATGAAACACCCCACTGTTTACAGATTGGAATTAATTCCCGTTCGTCTTCACGATATAACAGATTGTAGTGGTTCTCCATGGTCTGGAATTGAGCCCAACCGTTATCTTTAGCTACCTGTTGCATATTCTGAAATTGGTAACCATACATAGCAGATGCACCAATTGCACGTACTTTTCCGGCTTTAACCAAATCATTTAAAGCTGACATCGTTTCTTCGATTGGCGTATCATAATCAAACCGATGAATAATGTATAAGTCTAGGTAGTCGGTTCCTAAACGTTTCAAAGAACCATCAATTTCGCGATGAATCGCCTCACTAGAAAGACGACCAGGGTTGAAATAGACTTTTGATGCCAGCACCACTTTATCACGCGCAACATTATTTTCTTTTAATGCCCGGCCTAAGTACTCTTCACTAGTTCCTTTTGAATAAGTATTTGCGGTATCAAAAAAGTTAATCCCAAGCCCTAGCGCATGCTTGATTATTTTCTCGCTATCTGGGTAATCAAGTGACCAGTCGTGCATGGTACCAGGTTTTCCAAAACTCATTGCCCCAATACAAATCTTAGAAACATCGATATCTGTTTTCCCTAATTTGGTATACTGCATATCATCTTTTGTTACTGCCATCTTGAACACTCCTTATATTCTTAGTTGTAAACCTATTTTATTCTTTGAATTAACTGCTGCCAATTACCAGTGAAAATTTTTTCCTTTTGTATGCTTGTTAAATTGGATTGATCAAGCGATTGTTTGATGACACTCGTGGGACCATTAGGCTTAATTCCAAGTGGTGTATCGGTACCAAACAAAACATGATCTTCGCCAAAGAAATCAACTGCCATTTCAATTGCCTTTGAATTTCCTAATACAGCCGTATCTACATAAAAATGTTTAAAAGCTTCATATCTAGCTTCACCCTGAATATAAAAAATCCGCCGTGCAAAATAGGGTACCATTGCACCTGCATGATGAACAATAATTTTTAGTCCTGGATATTTAGTGAAAAAATTTTTAGTCACAATTTGATTCATAGCCAGTGTTTGCTCATATTCCCAACTAAATGTCAGATTATTATCCGATTTACGTTTGTCAAACACAGGATGCAACCATATTGGCTTCCCACTCTCTGCCATTTTGGCAAAAAGTGGAGAAAAACTTTCATCTGTAATTTCTTTTCCAATTGCTCGTGTGAATAACTGCACACCTGCTACAAGCGGGTTATTAATCACTTGTGAATCGATAATTGCCATCGCTTCAGCAATATTATTCATTGGCAGCATCGCAACTACCGCTGGAAAACTACTGGTAGAATTGCTGGCAATTTGCTGTAATTCTTCGTTTGCTGCCTCGCATAATGTCGCAGCCTGATCACCATCTACAAAATCTTCAGGATTTAAATTCACCATTGATAAAATTTCTTGCTGATTCGGTTGCATAGTTGCTAGTCGTTTATCAATATCTGTCAATAACGGATTTTTCATCCAAGAATTTTTCTCAAGGACATTTGAATCAATCTGTAACATCTGAGCTAAAAATTTTGGCGGTAAAACATGTGCAAAAACATCTATCATGCCAATTTCCTCACATCCAACTAGGCTTATCACCATCTGTATTCGGCTTGTTTAGACCAACACTTTCATTCACATGTGTTTCCGGATGAGTGATGACTTTAAAAGCAAAATCAGCCACACTTTTTCTTGAAACTTCCGTACCTTTAAATGGTTCATTTAATTGCGTCGTTTCATAGTTCACTTCGTCATTATCTGTTAACCAAGCTGGGCGAATCTCAGTATATTTCATGCCGGAATTGCTGACTAACTTAGCCGATTTTCGAAAACCGGGTAAGTACGCTGCAATCGCTTGTTCGTTCCACTCGCCATATTTTCCGGGAACTTCGTGATGTGCACCTAAAGAACTTATGTAGACAAACCGATTTTTATCTGTTTGTTGCATTGCTTTAATCACACTTTGAATTTGATCATCCAGGTCAACGCCACCTAAGTTTGAATAAATGATGGTGGCGTTTTGCATTGATTGTGCCAACATATCTGTATTCAAAACGTCTCCATCCACTAATTGAATTCGCGAATTATCCGTATATTTGTTTAACCGTTGTGCATTGCGTAAAAATAAAATTAACTCATCGTCGGTTTCCTGTAAAAGCTTTTCTGTTAGTAATTGAGCTGTCTTGCCATAGGCCCCAATAATCATGATTTTTGCCATTTGATAACCTCCATTGTTGTTCTAATGAAAGTCTACTACTTGAAGTATACTTCAAGTCAAGAAATATGAATCAAAAAATGAAATCGTTTTCTAGTCTTTAACGTATCAAATTCCTTACGTGACAAACCTAAAAAGTCTAAAATAGGATTGTTTACATTTTAGAAATGGAGTGAGAATTTGTGTTAGAGAAAACAGTTTACAAAAAATTATTGAGTAACGCTTTTGATTTCCCAGTTACTGTGAAGTATTGGGATGGCAAATCTGAAACCTATGGTGAAGGCACACCACAAGCGGAAATTGATATTAACAAGAAATTAGCAATGTCAGAAATCGCTAAGCACGCCACCCTAACTTTGGGTGAAGCTTACATGGATGGTGACATTGATATCAAGGGCTCAATTCAACAAGTTGTTGCTTCAGCTTATCGACAAGCTACTAGTTTCATGCATGATAAAAGCTTTTTGAAATTCATCCCCAAACAAGGCCATTCGGAAGCAGAAAACAAAAAGGATATCCAAAGTCACTATGACATTGGAAATGACTTTTACAAACTATGGTTAGATCAAACCTTGACCTACTCGTGTGCCTACTTTAAAACTGACAGCGATACTTTGGAACAGGCTCAATTAAACAAAATTAATCATATTTTGAAGAAGTTAAAACCAGAACGTGGAAAAACTTTGCTTGATATTGGCTCCGGTTGGGGAACCTTACTGTACGTGGCCGCCGAAAAGTACGGTCTGCACGCAACTGGGGTGACTTTAAGTGAAGAACAATACAATTACACAAAGGACCAAATTCAAAAACGAGGCTTGGAAGATTTAGTCGATGTAAGATTAGAAGATTACCGTGAAACTACGGGCCAGTTTGATTACGTCACTAGTGTGGGTATGTTTGAACATGTTGGTAAAGATAATTTACCTGGCTACTTCAAAAAAGTGAACGCGTTACTCAAGCCGGGCGCTCGGGCGTTGATTCATGGGATTACTGGGCAACATAATGGTGCGGGCGTTGATCCTTGGCTAACAAAGTACATCTTCCCGGGTGGCTACATTCCAAGTGTATCGAAAAACCTCGACTACATGATTGAAGCTGATCTTCAAATTCAAGATTTGGAACCGCTCCGTCGTCACTACCAAAAAACGCTTGAAATCTGGGATCGCAACTTTAATAACGTGCGTGATCAGGTACGGGACATGTTTGACGAACGTTTCTGCCGGATGTGGGATCTTTACCTACAGGCAGCTGCGGCTTCATTTGAAGCTGGTAACATTGATGTCATGCAATATCTGTTAACCAAAGCACCAAGTGGCGAAGGCTTGCCAATGACACGTGATTATATGTATGAAACAAAATAAATAGTTTAAACTAACAAGAGGTCCATTTACTGTCGCAATTGGCAATAAATGGACCTCTTATTTAATATTTGTAATTTGTAACGAACCACCATCCAGCTAAATTGAAATTATTTATTTTCAGATCCTGTCTGGCCATCATAACTTTTAAGTTTTCCACCAAAGACTGGATCAACGCTGGCACTGCCATAATTCAAAGGTTTTACCTGTTTTAGAGTTGCCATGTCGTCATCCAAAATTTCAAAATCAAGTTCAGCATTGGTCTTCATATGTTCTGGATTCACAGTTTTGGGTAACACGACCGTTCCTAATTGCCAGTCGTACCGAATTGCTAATTGCGGCACACTAACTTTATATTTTGCTGCCATTTTTTCAATATCCGCATCGTGTAACGCGAGGCCATGTGCAATAGGAGAATTTTTATGAAACGCGAAGAAATCTTTAAGTATGTTGAGGAAAAATATACCAGTCAACCCGAATATTTATGGAAAAAATATGCACACTACGCAGTTTTGAGACACTCTCAAAATCGAAAATGGTACGCCATTGTCATGGATGTCAAAAAGGAGAATCTTGGCCTTGAAGGAAAAGAAGTTATCGACATTATGGACGTGAAGTTGGATCCTGAAACGGTCGACATTTTACAATCTTCAGAAGGATTTTTCCCTACTTATCACATGAATAATAGTAATTGGATATCTATTGATATTGCGACAGTTGATTCCAAACAAATTTGCAATCTGATTGACGCAAGCTTTGATTTGACAGCTAAATGAGTCATAGCTGTTTGTCATTAGGCATAGCGATTCACAAATAGCTGGCCTTTTATGGGCTAAATGGCCTTTTCAAAAAACATTCATAATTATCTTGTTAAATCTGTCGTTGTTACACTATGTCATTTTTCTGTGATTGCATGACACATAGAAATAACTTCAACTATCCGCATAGGGTTTTAGATAAAAAATATACTATCGATGATTAAAAAACGAACACGTCATAGCTGTTAGGTCCACATACCACCGCTACGACATGTTCGTTTTTGTTAAAATTCATTCAAATTGTCATTAATTCGATATAGATAATTATTTAGTTGGTTTTTCTCTTCTTCCGAAAAGCCAGCTAATGCATCATTATCAACCTTATTCAAAATACTACGCGGCCCATTTTTTATTGAAGTCAGCAGACTCATACCTTTTGAAGTAATCATGACTTCTTTTTGACGCTTGTTTTTCTCATAAGGACGAGTTACAACTAAATCTTGCACAGATAATCTCTTGATAATTCCTACCGTGGTCGGATGACTCAACTCAAATTTAGTTTCAATTTCTTTTTGTAAAGCGCATTTATCATTTTCTTCACCCAAGTAAATTAATACAAGGTATTGCGTATTTGTTAAACCGGAAAACAATTTGTTAGTCTCTTTAGTAAACAACGTATCAATTTTGTTATGAACCATTTTAATATTGTTTCCAACATATGCTTTACATAAATCTTTCATATCATCACTCCGAATAAGTTTATTTATTACTTATTTTACACCTTCCGTAATGAAGACTCGATAATCTGCACCTTTTAACCGATGTTTCATGGCCTTTTGATAATCCGGATTATTATAGGCAGCTTCGGCAGCTTTCATAGATTCAAACGGCACAATGGTTACGCCATCAACTTTGGGGCCTTCAAGCGTCTCTACTTTTCCATAGAAAGCTAATGGGGTTTTCGCACCTGTAACCTTTACTTTGCTGGATTCTTCTTCGTACTTCTTAAGTTCTTCAGGATCAATAATACGGTCCCGCACATAAACCATATACGCTGCCATTATCTATTCACCTTCTCGTAATTTTTTATTTGAGTCAATAATTTTACTAATAAATTCGTGCATTTGAACTGCTGTTTCAAAAGAGGGCGTTGTGTGTTTATCATTCATTAAATCACCAGCAATCGCTTGATAGTAATAACCAGCATCTTGGACACTATTATCTAAATCATTTTTGGGAAGTGTATCATACTTACCCGGAATCGTAAGTCTTGTAAAAGTATCGTGATTTTTATCAAGTAAAAGCAGCTTATTATCTGCTTCATTTTGATATGCCCGTGTATTGGTTAACATTAATACGCCATCATTACCGGTTACTTCTAGTTGCATTCCAGAAATATTATCCTGAGCACCTTCCGCATTAATAACAAATAACTGCTGAGATTCCAGTAAAGTGCCCATTACCGTGACATTATTAGGCAAACCATACGGAACCTTCTTTGTACGATTTTTCTTATCAAACAAAGTCGTTTGCTTAAATTGATTAGCCGTTAAACCAATCACTAAATTAGGTTGTCCAACCAAATGAAAAAGCAAATCAGCAAAATGCCCAACATCTACTGTTAGCACATCGGTATAATTCTCTGATTTCGTAGTCCATTCATAATTTTCCGGCATAACCCTAGCAAAGGCTTCAACTCCGATTGAAACACGTGCTGAACGAATCTTACCAATTCTTTTTTGATCTAGCAAATCCTTAAAAAATCGGGCACTGGGAGAATATCTTCTTTGAAACCCAACAAAGGTGCGCACATGATTTTCTTGTGCTAAATCAACTAATTCTTGTGATTGGGTTTTATTGGTAGTTAATGGCCACTCTGTATAAACATTTTTACCAGCTAAAATTGCCTTCCTAGCATATTGAAAATGTGTGGGTGCTGGAGTCGTTACCATGATCAAATCTATCTTGTCATTACGTAACAACTTATCTTCATCATCATAATAAAAAGGCACTTTATGGCCTTGAGCAAAATTTTGAGCTTTATTAAGTGAACGACTTTGAATAGCCAATAGTCTAAATTGCGGCAATAAATTCAAAATTGGAATAACTCCATATTGTGCCCAAGTGCCCAAGTGCCAATTCCGATTAAACCGACATTAATTGTTTTCATCGTTTTTACCTGATTTTTTCCCAAACATTTCGGGCAGAGTCAACTCTACTGCATCTTCACCATATTTTTTTGCCAGATCTGACATTTCTTGACCACCCGCGTTAGCTTCTGGCCAATCGTCAATAGTACGTAAAATGTAATTTGCTTGAAACAGCTCACCATTAGTCGGCATTTTAGCTCGCGCATTAATCATTTTTTTACCCAAAAGAAGAGAACGTTTTGCAAATGACCCAATACGGCGCGCCAATTTATCTACAAATTCATCAAGTTTGTCATCATCAAAAGCTCGATTTACAAACCCATATTTTTCGCCAAGTGCACCGTTGTATTCATCAGCGCTAAGCACAATTTCTATTGCCCGACTGCGACCAACCAATGCAGTCAGCCATTCAATGCCGCCACCTCCTGGCATTGAACCACCTCCAGCTTCCACTAAGGCAAACTTAGCTTCTTTTTTAGCAGCAAAAATCATATCTGTTGCAAGCGCAAATTCAAATCCCTGAGCATAGGCGCGACCACGCACTTTGGAAATTGTAATAATTGGACTGTTAATCAAACGCGTCACAAAATCCGGCCACTTATAGAAAAACGGTTGGGCCCCAGGCTCATCTGGAACTTCCAAACGTTTGGCCACATCATGATGCCCCATAAAGAAATCTTTATTACCACTTTCAAAAACAATTACTTTCAAATCTTGATCCGCTTCTGCCACATCCATCAAATGATTTAATTCTGCAAAAGTCCATGGATCGAATTGGTTACGAGGTGGATTACTAAAAATTACACGCCAGTACCCTTTTGTCTCTTTAACTACCTTTAATTGTTTTTCCATTGAAATTCATCCTTTCCTTATCGTAGCTTGCTACACTATATTCGTATTGTAGTCAGCTACAGTATGAATGTCACGAATTATTTTCTTTTTTGTTGTTCAGCCTTTAATCCCTCATTTTATTTACTTAGAATAGCCAATTTAGGTTAGGATTAATTTATACAAACGATAAATTAATATTTAAAAAGGAGGTCACAAGATGTTTTGGTTAATCATGATCAAACTAATTATCGGTTTAATGGGACTATTACTGGTTGTCCGTTTATTAGGAAAAAAGTCACTGTCGGATATTACCCCATTTGACCTCATCTATACATTAGTTCTGGGCGGAATTCTAGAAGAATCGCTTTATGACCCAAAAATCAATGTTTTCCACTTGTTATTGGGAATTGCCATTTGGGGATGTTTAATTTATTTCGTTGAAAAAATCGTTCAGAAAAACGATAAAGTTAACCGGTGGCTAAAAGGTGAGCCCTCAGTCCTGATCAGAGATGGTGTGCTCAATTTAAGCGAAATTAATCGCAATAAAATTGAACTAGAACAACTCCGGCAGATGGCTCGGCAAAACCAATGCTTTTCTTTAAAAAACGCCAAGCACGTTATTTTAGAAAATGCGGGTCAAATTAGTTTGGTCATGGATTCAGAAGAAGATAAGGCTTTATCAATCATGCTGGTGGATCAGGGCCATATTCAAGAAAAAGTATTAAAAACGCACCAATTTACCAAAACTTGGTTACAAAAAAATTTGAAACAGCTCGGGTACAACACTCTGGGCAATCTCGTTTATGTGGAATGGTCTCAAGAAAATGGCTTTTATGTAATCACCAAGGAAGATGTTACTGAACATATCTATCGGATTGATGGCTAAATAAAACCTGCTAATCTTCTCATATTGAGCGTGATTAGCAGGTTTTTATGTTAAGAATCTAAAGGTTGAAAGTATCAAAATTACCTCAATAACTAGTATTAAACGACTTGGTTCAAAAACAGTAGTTTAATAATGCGCAGCAACACCGATATCAAATCTATTATACCAGTGTGTTAATTGCAAAGATTAGACTTAGTCTGGAAGCAAATGGGCTCAGTAGTGCCGTTTATCTTAGCGGGTTTCGCTTAGATAAAGGCCGAGCTTGGAGACGTGGCTTGCGGCTCCAAGTCGTGCCCACTACGTTCCAGCCCAAATTTGCTGAAAGACGGCAATTTAATCTGATTTTGTTACTATGAACGTTTTCGTGTCAAGCAACAAGATAAGTTTTTGTAGTTTCAACCTTTAGTTAAAAATATCTAGATCATCCGCAACGATTGTTTAGAAGTTGGCGCAGAAAATTGGGCATCAATTTGTTGCATTTCTTGGTTGGATAATTTGATATTACCAGCCTCAATATTTTGTTTCATATGAGCCACATTACTGGTTTGCGGAATGGCCATGATGTCATCTGTCTGAATGGTCCACGCCAACAAAATTTGCATTGGGGTAACTTGGTGTGCCTTAGCAATTTCTTGAATCACAGGATTTTGCGTCAATTTCTGACCACGAGAATCTCCTTGATCAATTGGCGCATAAGCTATAAGTGGTAGTCCGTGTTGCCGTTGCCAAGGTAATAGGTCAAACTCAATGCCGCGATTGGCAAGATTGTACAAATCTTCATTGGCAAAAGCCTGATCTCCATTCGGATTAGCGTAAAGTTCCTTTAAATCTTCCGTATCAAAGTTAGAAACTCCCCAATGGCGAATCTTACCTTCTTTTTGAAGTTCAACTAGCCCAGTCACCGTTTCGACCAAAGGTACAGTTCCTCGCCAATGGAGTAAATATAGATCAAGATAATTAGTTTTCAACCGTTTTAAACTATTCTCCAGTGACTGTCGCATTTTAGTCTTAGTGGCATTTTGCGGATAAAATTTACTAATCAAGAAAACTTTATCACGATCAAACTCTTTTAATGCCTCACCCACTAACGTTTCAGCGTTACCTTCGCCATACATTTCAGCCGTATCAATGACTGTAGCACCATGTTGCAGGCCATAAAGAATTGTGGCTTTTTCTTGCTCAAAGGTTTTGGGATTGTCACCCATATGCCAGGTGCCAATACCGATGGCAGGTAAAGTGGTCCCTTTAAAATTAATTTGTTTCATTTTGAACGCTCCTTCCGACACTCTTATTTTACACTCCAAATTCTTCGATTCACAAAAAAAGGCCCTACCATGAAATTTCTCATAGTAAGACCACTTTCCTAGAATTAATCACTTGTTGCTGCATTGGCAATCTTTGCAAAGCCATTTTGTAAATCTTGGTTACGTGAGCTAGTGAAGTTACGAACTTCACTATCGATATCTTGCGAAACTAAAACATCGGGTTCACCATTGTGAAAAACATACAAATAGGCAATAATCTCGACGGTAACATCGATAAAATCAGTCTCGCCTAGTCACGGCGTTGGTAAACTAAAACCGTTAAAGGCATAAATATCAAAATGATAACTCCGCCACTAATAAGTACTAAAGTAGCGTTACTTCCCCAATTGCCAGTGCTCAGAATTGTTCTAATTGCCGTGATTGTCAAACTGACTGGGTTAATTTTAACAATGGCCTGTATCACTTTTGGTAATGTTTTGACTGGAATAAAAGCATTGGACAAAAATGTCATCACCAAAATAATAATCATAGATAAACTGCCAATTAACTCCGCATTTTTAGCCATTAACCCAACTAGCACAAAAATCCACGAGGTAGCCCAACCAATAAAGATGGCCAACAATAGGGCTGCCGCAAGCATCGGCAGGTCGGCTGTTGGTCGCCACCCCATCAAAAAGGTGGTTATCAATGCAACCACTCCTGAAAGTAACAGCCGCAAGATGTCGCCAACTAATTGACCTGCTAGCGGCGTAATTGGTGAAATTGGCAAAGTTTTAAACCGGTCAAAGACACCGGCGTTAATATCTTCGCGCAGCTGTTGGCCTGACCCGGAAGCGGCGTTTAAAATACTTTGAACCAAAATTCCGGATACCAGCATTGGTAAATAGGCCTGCACACTGCCGGCGATCACACCACCAAATAGGTATCCAAACAACAGTGTAAAAATCACCGGTTCAATCACGACATCACTGAGACTGTCCGGATTATGCATAGTTTTGAGTAAATTCCGGTGAGTCATCGTAAGGATGTTGCTCACAAAACGATTCTTAGTTGTCATCGATTTCATAGTTTTTTTCTCCTTAATTTTTACCGACTGTCATCTTCAAAAAAACGTCATCCAGTGGCGGAGTTTCAATTGCAAAATTGCTAATGGGAACTTTCGCAGCTTGAAGCTGATTCAAAACCTGTGGAACCATCTGCATGCTTGTATCATCAATCAACACTGTCAGAGTCCGGTCACTCACATTAACAGGTAATGCCAAAGTATCGTGAGCAATTTTTTGGACTTGCACCCGCCATTTCTGGTCGGTGATTTCTATCCGAAGTTGCATCCCCCCAACGTGCTTCTTTAGGTCGCTTGGTGTTCCAATCGCAATCATTTTGCCATGATCGATGAGCGCAATTCGATTCGCCAAATGATCGGCTTCTTCCAAATATTGAGTTGTCAATAATACAGTCGAGCCTTCAGCAACTAGTTTTTGAACGGCACGCCACATCTGCATCCGTGTTCGCGGATCTAACCCGGTAGTTGGTTCATCTAAAAACAGGATTGCGGGTTTGCCAATTAAACTAATCGCTAAATCCAATCGGCGCCGCATGCCACCAGAAAAAGTTGCTAATGTTTGGTCAGCGGAATTAATTAAATCAAAATCCGTTAATAGTTCGGTTGCCCGTGTTTTAGCAGCGCTTCGACTTAATCCATTCAGTTTGCCGAAAATTATTAAATTCTCGCGAGCCGTCAAATCTTGATCAATTGCCGCTGTTTGCCCGGTTATACTAAACTGTTGGCGAGCTAAACGACCCTGAGTCAGCGTATCAAAGCCGTTTAACGAAATTTTTCCCGCATCTTGACGCAACAAGGTCGTCATCATCCGTAAAATAGTGGTTTTTCCCGCGCCATTTGGCCCCAGCAAACCAAAGATTTCGCCCTTCTTGATATCAAATGAAACATCTTGCACTGCTACTTTGTCTCCAAATTGTTTTCGAATATTCTTTACCTTAATTAAACTATCGTGATCCATGTTTTTGACTCCTCTCTTTTGATCAGGTGACCTGACTAATATATAATAAGGGTACCTGATTAAAATGTCAAGTTACTATTCGCCGCAAGTTTTGGAATGTTGTATACTTAAGAAAACGATGAAATGAATGGGATGATCATGGTGGCAAATGAAATCAAAGCAGAATTGGCCGCAGGAAAACTGGCAGAGTATGAACAACTCAGCAAAATTTACGATGATATTGTCAAGCAAGCACGACCTCGTTTGACGGTTGAGGGACAAGGAAAAATTTTATTGGCGTTATCAGATGAGGATCATCTATCGCAACGGCAACTTGCAACACGTCTAGGAATGTCACCCCAGTCAACTAGTGAATTTGTCTACAAACTTGCCAAACGTGACTTAATAACTTTAACTAAGTCGCCAAAAGATCGCCGGGTTAATTTAGTCAACTTAACCCCTGCAGGTCGACAAGAAATTGAATCTGCTGCTCAAGAAGTGCCGCCGTTTGTAAGGTCACTTTCTGATGCAGAACTAGATCAGCTGTCATCCCTCCTTACTAAAATCACGACAGCTATGTACGAAGATATTGATGCGGCTAACCCCACTTTGGGAGTTAAGTTTCATAAATTATTTGCCAGTCGGTATTTGAAACAGTTTAAAAAATAGGTTTGGTTGACGAATTTTTTTACTTTTAAAAATTGTTTTCCACCTTCAGAGAAGATAAGAACTAAAAAAACGATACAACCACTCACTAGTCTGTGGCTGTATCGTTTTTAAGTTGTGTATATGTCTATAAAAAACTCATACCTAGATTGCATAATTAAAGTTGCCACCCAGTAAATGTGAAAAAAGACTATGGCAATAGTCAGGTGCTCATGTGTGATTACACGCAGGCAAAGGAGATTAAAGTCGTGCTTAGCGAGATTGCTGATCAGGTTGCTGGCAGACTTCGTCACCATCAAGTACAAGGTGAAGTGGTTAGCGTTGGGATTGATTATGCTGATGCAGAAGAAGCGGGCACCTCCGGTTTCGGTGTGCAAATGAAGATTTATCCCACAAATCACACTGACGATTTGAGCCCCCAAAAAACGTCCGCACGTCCAACCGTACAATTCTTGTCCGGACCATTGACATTCTTGCCGAACGATTTGGCAGGTCATGCACGAATTAGGCATTCAACCGACTATGTATCGCAAACGTCCTAAAAAGCCTACAACCAATACTGACACATCGCAGAAGCCTAATTTAATGAGACATCTAGCTGATTTATCTGGGGTCGTTACCACTGACATCACCTATATTCACCTGATCAATCAAAACTGGGTTTATCTCGCAACTTTGTTTGTCGTTCCTCGGTCACATCAAAACAAAATAAAACACTGGTAAAAGACCTGATGATGCGTGAATTTAAGAAATAGCCAAGTGCCTTCGTCAGAACGTAACTTCTTTTGTCCGGCCTATTGACATTCTTGCCGACGTAGAGCCAAATAAAGACCCTGAAGAATAATAATATTCTTCAGGGCCCTCTTTAAATAATCTATATTCGCTACAGATATATTTATTTAATGGTTAATCATTACGACGTTTCTTGATACCAAGAAAACCGAGTAAACTTCCAAACATTGCCAACAAAATACCAATAAATGACATTGTTTGACTTTGACTATTGTTTTCACCAGTTTGAGGTAATTCTGGTGAATTAACAGCACCGTTGTTAACTTTAGATCCTGTATTAGTCGACGTATTGATTACTCCATTGTTAGTAGCGTTACTTGGCTGGGAAGGATTCCCTGGTTGGTTAGAACTGGGATTTCCTGTGTCCGTACCATTACCTGGCTTCCCCGGTTGATTGAGCCCAGTACCGCCATTTTTATCTGTTGCGGGGTTCTTCGTGTAAACATAGGTAACAGTCTGATCCTGATCCGTAAAGCTCCCCGTAGGGTTCCCTTGGACTTCTTTGAAGGTGTAGCCTGGCACATCCTTTTGGGTCGTTGAATATGGATCGCCTACATTACCAGAAGAAATAACGTCGTCAGCAATTGGATTGCCGTTTTCATCAACATACTTAGCTGTGACGTTACCGCCAGCAACTGGAGTCTTGGCGTAAACAATGGTCTGAACATTATCCTTACTATCTTGCGTTAAGCCATCAACTGAATCGCTGGCTGGCTTACTTGCAGTATAGCCTGGAATTACCGGTGAATTCTTACTATCAAAACTCTTCTTGCCATTTTCGGCTGTCCAACCATCATCCTTAACAATCTCACCGGTGACCTTATCAATTTCAACTTGATGGTCAAATGTCGTGGAATCAGTCTTATCAGGAGCTGCTTGTGAACCATCGCCATATTGATAATGGATTGTCTGGTGAACATCAGTTGTCAGCGAATTCTTATCAGTCCCAGCTGTCCATTTCGGACTATCTGGATCATCTGGATTAATTGGCGTACCTGGTGTTTGTGGATTCGTTGGATTTACTGGGACCACATCGTGGTCATAGTAAACATTAACTGTAACATCCTTATCACCTGGGGTAACTGTCTGTTGAGCAACCGTGGCCAAATCCGGTGCCAAGTAGCCCTTGGAACTCAAGTCAGGAGAAGTGACAGAATCCCAATCAGACTTATTATCAACTGCAGTCCAAGCTTTATCACCATCAGTTTGGTCAACTGTATCACCACCTGTTGTCGAGTAACCAATGATTTGACCAGTTACTTTATCAACAATGGCGGTACGGTTATACGTAACCTGTTCAGTAACTTGCTTAGCGACAACTTTGCCAGTCTGCTTATCCAGGTAATTAACAGTTCTAATGACTGTCTGAGTAACAGAACTCTTGTCAGTTCCTTC
>NZ_BJWE01000029.1 GCF_007990205.1 Pediococcus parvulus
AATGATAGGGATATAGTTTAATGGTAGAACTACGGTCTCCAAAACCGTCGATGTGGGTTCAACTCCTACTATCCCTGCCATTGATGGCGGTAGTGGCGAAGTGGTTAACGCACCGGATTGTGGCTCCGGCACGCGTGGGTTCGATTCCCACCTACCGCCCTAAGGATTTCATTTGTTATCCTTGAGGTTTATAATTAACATAACCAGATTAGATGCCGCTGTGGCGGAATTGGCAGACGCGCTGGACTCAAAATCCAGTTCCCTTTACCGGGAGTGTGGGTTCGACCCCCACCGGCGGCATTATAATGCAAATTCTTAATTTGCAATTTGTAGTGAACAAGGCGCGATATATCAGCATTATTTGATGCCTTTAGGCAGAATGTTGGGTATTGCGTTTTTAGTTTGGTACGAGTTTATATGGCGGTATAGCCAAGTGGTAAGGCAGAGGTCTGCAAAACCTTCATCACCGGTTCAAATCCGGTTACCGCCTTCAAATTAGTGAGCATGAATAAAAGAGGAATTCAGCCTTTAAAGTTGAATTCCTCTTTTTGAATTGTAATTTTTTATTTTTCATTTAACTTTATAATTTTACGAATACTCATGATAATATCGGTAAAATCATAGGCTGCAAAAATTGTAATAATCCATCGATAACCATTCGATGAATCTGTTGTTAGCAAAAAATACATAAAGAATATGCCAAATAGGAGATCCAAAATCATATTAATCAGCATTGCTCGTGTAACCTTAATTTTCATAAAAAGACCTTTCTCAATTCATACGTTAACTCAATCATATCACAAAATAATTTTTTAATGCAGCTTCTCCTTGACAATTTACGTTTACAAATGTAATCTAATAAATGAAGATTACGTTTGTAAACGGGAGGAATTGAAATGACAGAGGAATTGCCGATTACCACTTCTGAGTGGGAAGTTATGCGTATCATCTGGACACTAGGTGAAGCTACTAGTACGGAAGTAATTCAATTATTAGTAAAGAAGCGTGATTGGAAGGCATCAACAGTTAAAACTTTGATTGGTCGCTTAATGCAAAAACAAATGTTAACTGCCAAAAAAGAGGGGCATTCAAACATTTATCAATGCACAATTTCTGAGCGGGTTGCAATGCAAAGAGAAGCCACGCGCCTGTTTCAAAATATGTGTGCAATGAAAAACGGCGAAGTGTTGGCACAACTTGTTAGTGAGATTCAGTTAAGTAAGACGGATATAGAAAAATTGCAAGCAGTGTTAGCGGATAAAATTAAAGATGCACCAGACGAGGTTGCATGTAACTGTCTGCCAAAGGAGGAAACTAGAGAATGAATCATTCAAAAATGAAAATGGAAATGAACAATGGTGAAATGGACATGGATATGGATCAAGATATGATGAATCATGGTGGTCATATGATGCATATGGGAAACTTAAAGCAAAAATTCTGGATATCTTTAATTTTGACAATTCCCATTATTCTAATGAGTCCAATGATGGGGATGAACTTGCCATTTCAATTTACGTTTAACGGATCTGATTGGATTGTTGCAATTTTAGCTACGGTACTGTTTTTCTATGGTGGGAAACCATTTTTTAGCGGCGCAAAAGGAGAATTACAAGCCCGTCAACCTGCCATGATGATGTTGATTGCGATGGGGATTTCAGTTTCTTATATTTATAGCATCTATGCGTTTGTTGCTAACGACATTCTTAAAATTCAACCCCAAAAAGAAAGCTTTTTCTGGGAACTATCAACGCTGATTGTGATTATGTTACTTGGACACTGGATTGAAATGAATGCAGTCATGCATGCTGGAAGTGCCGTTGATGCATTAGGAAAGCTCTTACCAGATGAGGCACATCTTGTATTAGATGACAGAGTTCAAGAAATTAAGAGCTCTGAAATAAAGGAAACCCAAATCATACAAGTACGCGCCGGTGAAAAAATTCCGGCCGATGGAGTCTTAGTTTCGGGTGAATCTAGTGTAAACGAAGCTATGGTTACTGGTGAAGCTCAGCAAGTCACAAAAAAAGTTGGTAACAATGTGATTGGTGGTTCAATTAATGGGGATGGCACGTTTGAATTTAGAGTGACTGGAACAGGGGAAACAGGTTATTTAGCGCAGGTCCAAAAGCTAGTTTCAAATGCCCAAGAAAACAAATCAAAGGTTGAAAATATGGCTGATCGGGTGGCTGGATGGTTATTCTATGCTGCCTTGGCTATTGGTATTATTGCATTTATAACATGGACAACAATTAGTGGTCTTTCAATGGGACTTTCCATTGCAGTAACCGTGTTGATTATTGCTTGCCCACATGCTTTAGGTCTTGCTATCCCACTCGTAACTGCACGTAGTACCGCATTGGCGGCCAATCATGGTCTTCTAATTCGTAATCGTGATGCGATGGAGTCTATTAAAAAAATTAACTATGTTTTAATGGATAAAACAGGAACTTTGACGGAAGGACAATTCAAAGTTCATCATGTGGAAAGTTACCAATCAAATTTAAGTAATGATGAAGTTTTACGGCTAATGGCGGCATTGGAAGCAGATTCGAGTCATCCAATGGCTATTGGAATTTTAAACGAGGCTAAACATAAAAAAATTTCGTTACCAAGTGTCAAAAAAACAAGTCAAATTACAGGTGCTGGGTTAAAGGGAACAATTGATGGAAAAGAATATAAACTGGTTTCAGCAACTTATTTAACTGAGCAAAACATTGACTTTAACGAACAAGGGTTTGAAAAATGGGCTAAGGAAGGCAATTCAGTTGCTTACCTCATTCAAAATCGAGAAATAATTGGGATGATTGCTGAAGGAGATCAGATTAAGGCGACTGCCAAACGCGCAATTCAGGCGTTTAAGGACATGCAAATTCAACCGGTTATGTTGACTGGTGATAACGAACAAGTGGCTTCAGTGGTGGCTCACGAGCTTGGTATTTCAAACTATCATGCTCAACTACATCCTGAAGATAAGCAAAAAATCATTACTGAATACCAGAAAAAGAGAAATTACGTTATGATGGTTGGCGATGGGGTCAACGATGCACCAAGTTTAGCCAAGGCTGATATTGGTATTGCAATTGGCTCTGGAACGGATGTTGCAATTGATTCAGCCGATATTATTCTAGTCAAAAGTGATCCAATGGATATTGTCAGTTTCATTAAACTAGCCAAGAATACACACAGTAAAATGATGCAAAATCTTTGGTGGGGGGCTGGATATAACCTGATCGCTATTCCATTAGCAGCAGGGGTCTTAGCTTCACTAGGATTTATGTTGGATCCAATGGTTGGGGCTGCAATCATGTCCATGAGTACAATTATCGTGGCAATTAATGCAATGACTTTAAAAGTTCAAAATTAAAAACTGCGTAAATTAAGGATGAAAGTCCTGAAGTTTACGCAGTTTTTGTTAAGATTCCAAACTATGAAGTTGATAGGCAGTGTAATTAGAGTCGTGATAATTATATGCACCACTATCACTGTATATTTTGAACGGTTCATAACTTTCAGAACGCCGCCAAATTGAGTAGTCAGAGTCCAATTGCCAAATAGTTAAAAGTACTCGCTCATTCGGCCTTTTTTGAGGTTGCAGGACAAATAAATCGTTTAGGCCCAGTGGTAGACGTTCAGGTGTTGCAAGTTGTGAAATTTTGGCATCCAAGACCTTAATTTCTTCTTTAGAAAGCGTCATAAAGGAAAAACGATAGAATCCGTTCCAACTGAAATTACCGGTGTGAAATTTCACCCGATAAATTAACGGGTTGGCAAAAACAGAAGGATCGCCTGAAACATCTAGTAACTGTAAGTCATTGTGGATTGAAGTGCTGGAAAGTGTAATAAATTGTCGGTCCGGATTGTTTTTTTCAATTTGTTTTAAAACTGGCCAACTGCCAAATGTTGATGAAATTTTATCGACCATAGTAATCCCTCCAATATGTTTACGTCTTTATTATACCTTGTTCCACCCAAATTATGAAAAGGTTTTCTCTTTCAAACAGAATATGTTAGATTAGAGAGGAGGGTATCCCGGAATGGAATGCTAAGCTTAAGCGAAGGAGACTATGAAAATGAAATTAACAGTATTAGGTTATTATGGTGGTTTTCCATGGAATGGTGACGGAACTAGTGCTTACTTAGTGCAATCAAACGGTTTTAATTTACTTTTAGACTGTGGGAGTGGGGCTTTATTAACTTTGGAAAAAGTGTTAGATCCCTTGCAGTTAGACGCGGTTTTGCTCTCGCATTATCATCATGATCATACCGCAGATGTTGGTGTTTTACAGTACTTTTGGCAATTAAAAACGGGATCCAAAAAGGTTCCCATTTTGCCAATTTATGGACATACGCAAGATCCCTTAAATTTTGGTGCATTGACTTGGCCAGGGGCAACAATTGGAAAAAGTTACAGTGCAGATCAAGCTTTGAATATAGGTCCCTTTAAGATCACATTTTTACAAACCCATCATCCGGTGGCAGCGTTTGCAGTACGGATAGAAGAAGTTGCAACTCACAAAGTACTTGTCTTTACTTCTGACACCGCCTATTTTCCAGAGTTAGCAGACTTTGCAGAAAAAGCCGATTTATTAATGACTGATACAAACTTTTATGCGGATAAAGAAGGTAAGAAGTGGCATATGACTTCAACTGAATCTGGTGAAGTTGCTAAGAATGCAAATGTGAAAAATCTTTTGTTAACCCATTTACCACAATCGGGTAATTTGGATAATTTGGTGACAGAGGCCAAAAGAAAAGTGGGAACAGATGTTCAAGTGATGCGTGCTTCAAAACTCTTTGAATACACGGTTTAGCACCACGAATTTAAAATTGGTATAGGTGATAAAAAGGCAGAAAATTATCATGATTTTAACATTTTATCATTATTAAATATTATTGAAATCAATTAGAAAATAATTAAGAAGAGTTCGTGAACAAATTAACTATATGCGTGTTTTTGCTATATTACTCTGACTAGTTGAACAAAAATAATCATTATGTCAATCAACAGTTTACAAAAAGTAAGAACTTTTTCGAAAAAACTATAGCTTTAATTTTAGAATCAGGTTATAATAGTCATTGTAAAGAAATTGCACTTGCTTAATATTTAGCACAATTTGGTTCGATTGCTAAGGAGGAAAAAATATGGTTACTTTATATACTTCACCAAGTTGCACATCTTGCAGAAAAGCGCGGGCTTGGTTAAAAGAAAACAACATTCCTTTTAAGGAACGTAATATTTTTTCCGAACCATTGACAATGGATGAGATTAAATCAATCCTGAGAATGACTGAAAATGGAACGGAAGAAATCATTTCAAAACGTTCTAAAGTATTTCAAAAACTTAATATTAATCTTGATGAATTACCATTACAAAAACTATTTGATTTAATTCAAAAAAATCCAGGTCTGCTTCGTCGACCAATTATTTTGGATGAAAAGCGGCTTCAGGTAGGCTATAACGAAGATGAAATTCGTCGTTTCTTACCTCGTGATGTTCGGGCTTATGAACTTCGTGAAGCACAACGTTTAGCGGATTTGTAAAATAAAAGATAGGTTAATTGCAAAAAGTTAGATTTGTGGGATAATATCCATGAATCTAATTTTTTATTGGGTTCTGTTGTGACGCACAACAGATAAATGTAACGAGAGGTTGGGGGTGCGAACGATGGAAATGGAACGAATAAATGATGATACGATTCGAGTCTTAATCGGTAACGATGATTTGACTGAACGTGGAATTACGGTCCTTGATTTATTAGGAAGTCACAAACAAATAGAAGATTTTTTCTATAGTATTTTACAAGAGGTAGATACGGATCATCAATTTCAAGAAAATGATGCCGTTACTTTCCAAGTATTACCTAACCGAAATGGATTAGAGCTCTTTATCAGTAAAAACGCTGATATGAAGGGAAATTCAAAAGTAAGTTCTGATAATAATACGTTTAATATAAGCAATGAAGATGATGTTTCAGAGTTCTTAAAGCATCAGTTGATTCAGCATGATAGTGATGATAACAGAAAACAAGCACAGACTAAGGATTCTAGTCCGGCTGATTTGGACCCATATCTGAATGACCCAGATACACATACGCAAGAGTTTGTTTTGAAGTTACCAAGTTTTGAAAGTATGCCGGAAATTGCGCGAGTGCTCCGTTTGGATAGTGCGGCATCTAATTTATTTAAATATAAAGGTGATTACTATTTGGATCTAATTTTCTTTGTCGATGAATCAAGTCCGGAAACCGTAAAGAACGAGTTAGCAATTGCCTATGAATATGCTGATGCTTCAGATGTTACTGCTGATGTTTTGCATGAACATGGTCAAGAGATAATGAGTCAAAGCGCTTTGGAATTAACCAGACACTATTTCAAATAATCAAATAGAATGATGCTAACTTAAAAGTTGGTGTCATTTTTTTATTTTGAAGGAAAATTAGGCCTTTTTTGACGTATCTTCTTTTTAGAGGGGGATGCTGATGTTTGTTGCAAACGATCAAGATAAAAGTGTTTTGGCAGCCGATGCCCATCATAAAATAACGTATACTTGTCCAGGATGTGGTCAATCTGTCATTTTAAGACAAGGACAAATGCGGCTTTCTCACTTTGCTCATCATGCAGGTGCCGATTGTCATCTATTTAGTGAAGGGGAGACAAAGGCTCATTTAGCCGGGAAAACACGAATCTTTAATTGGTGCCGTCAAAATCACCTAGCAGTTAAGCTAGAGGCTTATTTACCAAGACTAAAACAACGACCTGATATTTTGGTCTACTGGCACCATCACTGGACTGCAATCGAGTTTCAATGCAGCCCAATTTCGTTTGAAAAGTTAGTAGAACGAACACAAGGCTATCGAACACATGGGTACAAGGTTTGGTGGATCCTAGGGCCAACCTATTTAGCACACAAATTGACGTTAGAAAAAGTTTCAAAATTTGCGTATTTTCAAAAAAGCCTTTCGTTATTTGTTTCGTTCTACGATCCGCAAAATGATCAATTTTTGATTCGCCATCATATTACTCAAGATTTATTTGGAAAACTAAAATGGCAAGATTATGTTTTTAATCCCTCTAAAAAAGCATTTACTGAGTTATTCCATCAAGGTGGAAAGCAGAAACCAAATTTTAAACAAGATAGCTACCGTGAAGCAGTTCTTTTACAACATCAGTTGTTGGGGAGATGTTCAGATGCACGGTTAAAACGAGTTCAGTTTATTTGTTATACACATCATTTGAATTTAGCAGGTTGCCCTTGGATCGTTCATGATCAAAATTTTAAATTACCAACTGGGAAAAAGATTCCATTGGAAGTGAAAATTGAATTCTTATTAAAACTTCAGCTCTGGCAAAAACAGTTTGTTTCGTATTCTTTGTTAGCAACCTGGTATCGGGAGGTGACTGAAGGGAATCCGTTCCAACTTGCTAATGTGACGCGGCCGCAACTCAATATTGAATTAAACTTCCAACAATTTGTGCAAAACTTACTTTCCGACCACGTTTTAAAAACGGTTCAAAAACAATATCAAATTATGGTGCTGCCACGCTGGTACACTGACATTACTCAAAAACTTCGTCATTTTCCGGATTAATGTGCTAAAGTAGGTTTAATTTAAACTAGGAGGAAATTTGAATGGCAGAGATAAAACAGTTACCGAAACGTAGTGATGTGCCAGTTGAGTTAACGTGGGATTTAACCACAATTTTTAAGGACGATCGAGCCGTGAAAACGGCAATGACACAATTGAAAGTAGGGGTACAAGCTGTACTAACCCAACAAGGAAAGCTACAAGATAGTGCCCAAAATTTACTAAAAGTGATTCAAGACGAACTAAATGTTCAAAACCAATTGGAACATTTATTTGTTTATGCAGAGTTAAAAAATGATCAAGATACTGGGGACAACACAAATCAGGGCTTAAAAGACCAAATCACGGGACTAGTAGCAAAAGCTTCTGCTCAATTAGCTTGGATTGAACCTGAAATTTTGGCAATTCCAAATCAAAAACTGACTGAGTTTCAAAATAATGAATCAGAGTTAAAACCATATGAACATTTCTTAGCTGTTTTGCGGTTAAAGAAGGATCATGTGTTATCCGCAAAAGAAGAAGCCATATTAGCAGGTGCGAGTTCCATTTTTGGTTCCTCTGAAAAAGTGTTTGGAATTTTGGATAATTCGGATTTGAAATTTCCATTTGTGAAAAATTCGGCTGGTCAAACGGTACAGCTTTCACAAGGGATGTATTCAACTTTGCTTCAATCAACAAACCAAGTAGTTCGAAAGCAAGCTTTTGAGCAGTTATACGCTGTCTATGAGCAATTTAGAAATACATTTGCCGCAACCTTATCAGGTGAAGTTAAGGTGCATAATTTTAATGCACAAATTCGCGGTTTTAAAGATGCCCGGCAGGCTGCCATGAGTGAAAATACCATCCCAGACGCCGTGTATACTAACCTAGTCACTGAAGTGAATTCACATCTAGATTTGTTGCATCGGTATGTTGGTTTGAGAAAGAAAATTCTTAATTTAAAAGAAATGCATATGTACGATCTGTATACGCCGATTACTGGGAAATCGCCATTAAGCTACACTTATCAAAAGGCCCAAACTGAAGCTAAAGAAGCTTTGCAGATCATGGGTGATGATTATGTGAGTCATGTTGATGAAGCCTTCAAAAATCGCTGGATTGATGTAGTTGAAAATCAAGGAAAGCGCAGCGGGGCATATTCTTCAGGTGTCTATGGTACAAATCCGTTCATGTTGTTAAATTGGCAAGATGATTTAGACAATTTGTTTACTTTGGTTCATGAAATGGGTCATAGTATGCATACGTATTACACTACCCACAATCAGCCTTATCAATATGGCGATTATGCAATTTTTGTGGCTGAGATAGCCTCCACTACAAACGAGAACATTTTGACATCATATTTATTGGATAAGTATGATGATCCACAAATTAAACTCTATGTTTTGAACCATTATTTAGATGACTTCAAGGGGACTGTTTATCGTCAGACTCAATTTGCTGAGTTTGAACAATTTATTCATGAAGCGGATGCAAAGGGAGAGCCATTAACGGCCGAAATGATGTCAAATTACTATGGTGATCTAAATCATCGTTATTATGGGGATGCAGTGATTAACGATGATCAAATTAAATCTGAATGGACACGAATCCCGCATTTTTATTATAATTTTTATGTTTATCAGTATGCAACAGGGTTTGCAGCGGCTTCCTCACTGGCAAACGGGATCACAACACATCAGGCTCATGCGCGGGAAAATTATTTAAACTATTTAAAATCTGGTAGTTCTGATTTTCCACTGAATGTTATGAAAAAAGCTGGCGTAGATATGACTCGAAAGGCCTATTTAGAAGACGCCTTTGCGGTTTTTGAGAAGCGTTTAAACGAGTTTGAAAGTTTGTTATAAAAATAAAGAGTTTTCCAACAATAGCGATTTTATAGCCGTAATTGTTGGAAGACTCTTTATTTAATAAGTACCTGATATAAGTTATAGAACATGGGGAAATGCGATGGATGCATGGGAAAAACTAATGGAATCCGCCAGGGGACATTCGGTATCTTGACAAATTTGTTGTAGGATACTGTCATTGAAGTCCTCAACCAAAATCCCACAATCATCACCATCGTCATTGAAAATAACGGCGGAAGGAGAAACTAAAACATTCATTTCTGAAGCCGTTTGTTGATCAGCTTTGAAAGAATCCTGTGCTAATTGTGAACGCCGGTCGGCTTCAAACATCTCCATGTCAAGGTTGGCAATTTGACCAATTTTTGTACCCAAATTTTTAGAGTAGCAAATATTTTTTGTGGTGATTTCTTTTTGAATTAATTTTAAGAAATTACGTCCATGACGCTTACATTGGAATAAAGCTGCCTTATAATCAAGGATTACATGATACATATCCTCGGATAATTCGTTGTAAGACTGATAACTTGTGTTAGCTTCACTGTGAAGATAGTTTTGCACAATTTGCATATTTAACATGGGAATAATCTGGAAACTAACCTTTTGATCCACGTTATGAACAAAGTCCATCATAACTTTTTCAGATTGCATACACTGTTCACCCCATGGTGTCACGAACAAATAGACGTCAAGCATTGAGTTTTCCTCCATCAAAACTAATTTCAGTTTTTAATTTTTTGTTTAAGTATTTATAAAAGACAACAATATAAACTTTACCAAATTTTGAAAAAATATCAAACAAATTGTTTTCAGTAATCTAAATTCAGCTGTATCTTAGCGCATTTTAACTGGAAAGGTAAAGAAATCTGCCCTTAATAATAGATTAGAAATGAAGAACAGCGTTTGAGCAGATTAACAATGACTTTTATGCTAAAATTAATAGTAGTGTTTTAAAAAGTGAGGCAAGATACGTGATTGATAATTGGGAACAGTTCTTATTACCATATAAACAAACCGTTGATGAACTGAAAATTAAATTACGCGGTATTCGCAAACAATTTCAAAATGATGACCAACAAAGTCCCATTGAATTTGTAACAGGACGTGTTAAGCCAGTTTCTAGTATTAAAGAAAAAATGGTGCGCCGTCAGGTTAGAGAAGATCGATTAGAACAGGATATGCAGGATATTGCCGGTGTTCGTGTCATGTGTCAATTTGTGGAAGATATCTATCAAGTGGTGGATTTACTTCGAAAAAGGACTGACATGACCATTATTGAAGAACGCGATTATATCAATAACGAAAAACCAAGTGGTTATCGCTCATACCATATTGTGGTGGAATATCCAGTTCAATTGATTTCTGGGGAAAAGAAAATTTTAGCAGAAATTCAAATCAGAACTTTAGCCATGAATTTTTGGGCAACAATTGAACATTCTTTGAATTATAAATATCAAGGAGAGTTTCCCAAGGAATTGAGTGATCGTTTACAAAGAGCATCAGAAGCAGCATTTTCGTTAGACGAAGAAATGTCTGAAATTAGAGAAGAGATTCAGGAAGCACAGAAACTATTCTCTCGTGAACGTTCAGACCATAATATGTATGGATCACATAAGGACTGATAAAAATGAAAGTAGCTGTTTATAGTAAACAAGCAAATAATGCACAAGATGTAGCAGATAAACTAATTGAAAAATTAAAAAAAAACCATATTCCTATTGATCGTGAACGACCAGATATTGTGGTTACTGTAGGCGGTGACGGGACGTTGTTATCCGCATTTCAGTACTATCAAACTCAGTTGGAAAATGTTCGCTTTATTGGTGTTCATACTGGGCATTTAGGCTTTTATACTGATTGGCGTGACTACGAGCTTGATGACCTAATTTCGGCGATTAAAGCTGATAACGGGGAATGTGTGGGTTATCCAATCCTAGATATTGATGTCACTATGGTTGGTGAAACAATACCAATTCGTTATCATGCGGTCAATGAGTCTACAATCAAAAAAGTTTCGTCAACGCTAGTAGCAGATGTTTACTTTAAAGATCGTTTTTTTGAACGCTTTCGAGGTGACGGCCTTTGTATTTCAACACCAACTGGATCAACGGCCTATAATAGGTCAGTGGGCGGTGCAGTTGTTCATCCGCAGCTAGAAGTGCTTCAAATGGCTGAAATTGCATCCATCAATAATCGCGTTTTTAGAACTTTAGGCGCTTCTATTATTTTAGCACCTGACGAATGGATTACATTACGTCCGGCACATGGTGGGGACTTTAACTTCACAGCTGATCAAGTTAATATATTTGATGCACCAATTGAACAAATCAAATACCGAATTGGAGAACAAAAAATTAATTTTGCCAAATACCGGCATACTGATTTTTGGGGTCGCGTTCGAAACGCATTTATTGGAGATGGCAATGAAGTTTAATTGGCAAGTAAACGTAGAAAGTCCGGAGAAGATCCGAACTTTTTTATATCAAAAAGGCATTTCACGGACTTTGTTAAAAGGAATTAAATTTCATGGCGGCAGTATCGAACTGAATCATAAACCAGCCCGAGTGATTGAAAAGGTTGACAATGGAGATTTGCTCACTTTATTCCTTCCTCCAGAGATTTCAAATGAGCATGTCTCAATTTCAAATGAGCCGATTGAGATTTGCTATGAGGATGATCATTTTTTGGTGGTTAATAAACCAGCGTATCTGGCGACGGTGCCTTCGCATCTATATGCCAACGACACTTTGGTAAATCGTGTAAAAGGTTATTATAAACGACAAAAGTATGAAAGCTTGGTTACTCATGTAGTGACACGGCTTGATCGAGATACTTCTGGATTGGTCATTTTTGCAAAACATCATTTTGCACATTCTGTGTTAGATAAAGAACTCAAAAAGCATCAAATTAAAAAAATTTATATTGCGATTGTACAGGGCCACATGCAGCAAACACATGGCCTCATTGATTTACCAATTGTACGTGAAGAAGGGTCGTTTATTCGTCGGCAGGTTGCTATGTTAGGAACGGGGCGCCGTTCGGTAACTGAATATTGGGTAACCAAATCATTGAGAGATGCGACACTGCTTCGTGTTAGGTTACATACTGGTAGAACGCATCAGATTAGGGTTCACTTTTCTGCCCTGCATCACCCTTTGGTGGGGGATGTTTTGTATGGTGGAAGTTGTAGTGGTTATATGCAACGTCAGGCGCTCCATTGTGCCTCAGTTTCATTTTTCAATCCCTTTTTAAATCGGCAAATTACAGTTTCAGCACCATTGCCAAGGGACGTAGTCGCCTATTTGGAACAAGAATCTCGTAGACAATAGTGTCGAGGAGGACGAATTATGACGGAAGAACTCGAACAAATTAAAGTGGCTTTAGAGGCTACCTTAAATAAACGGAGTCGAAAAAAGTTTCGTAGACTATTTTTGAGTTTACATGGCTACGAACAAAGTCAAGTTTTTGCCGAATTTGATGTCATGCAAAGAAAGTTAATTTATACGTTTTTAACACCTGAAGAATTGGCAAATGTTTTTGATGATACTGAAGAAGATCCCGTTGAAGCTAGTAAGTATTTGGCAGAAATGCCTTTACCTTACGTTGCACGTTTATTGGGCGAAATGTATACCGATAATGTGGTTGATATTTTAGCCGAAATGAGCCCAATTCAACGACGTAAATACTTAAATTTGCTACGTGGTGATGAGGCAAAACAGGTTCGTGATTTGATTCATTATGAAGATGAAACTGCGGGATCATTGATGACGACTGAGTACATTGCCGTTACTGATCAGCAAACAATCGGTAGCGCAATGCAACAAGTTAAACAGGAGGCTCAGGATGCTGAGCTGATTACTTATATTTATGTGATTGATGATCAAGGAATTCTAGTGGGGGTTCTCTCGGTTCGTGATTTAATAACTCATCAAGACGATGAAAAAATTGCTGATATTATGATCACGCGTGTTTTGGCGGTTGATGTTAACGAGGACCAAGAGACCATTGCTGAGCAAGTTCGTGATTATAACTTTGTAGCGATACCAGTTGTCAATGCGGCCGAAAAAATGGTCGGAATTATTACGGTTGATGATATTATTGATGTTATTGATGAAGAATCTGCCGAAGACTATTCTCGTCTAGCTGGTGTGGATACCGAGAGTATCTCCCATAATCCGTTCCAGACCGCATTAAAACGATTACCATGGCTAATCACACTTTTGTTTTTGGGGATGTTGACTGCAACTTTAATCAATCACTTTGAAGGACTGTTATCGGAAGTGAGCGTTTTGGCAATCTTCATTTCGTTAATTACTGGAACGGCAGGAAATGCAGGTACTCAAAGTTTAGCGGTCGCTGTGCGCCGGTTAGCAACTAATAACCATTTGAAAATTTGGCGGCTAATTCTAAATGAAGTTGCAACTGGTATTATCATTGGTGTGATCACAGGCATTTGCGTTTGGATAATGGTTGGTCTTTGGAAACAGAATCTTTTGTTGGGTGGCGTTGTTGGAGCTGCAATGGCAAGCGCAATTTTTGTTGCCAATCTAGCAGGAAGTTTGATTCCAATTGGGATGGAAAAGCTGGGTGTGGATCCAGCTGTCGCAAGTGGACCATTTATTTCGACTCTTAGTGATTTGACCAGTGTATTAATTTACTTCAATATTGCACAATATTTTTTGCAAATGTTTGTTAACTAAAAAAATGTGGACAGTTCATCGATTTCTCAATGGATTGTCCACATTTTTTTAGTTCGCTTAATTTTAAAGAACGCCAACGATGCGTGTACCATGAGCTTCATTAACGCTTAATTCTTGTGTGACATCTCTTACATTTTGTGCTGTAATTCCGCCACCAGGAAGAATAATTAAGCGGCCATTAGCTTGCTTGATTGTTTGTTTTAAATTTGTATAGTTATCAGTAATTGCCGTGTCTAATGCTCCACCGTGGGTTAAAATTCGATCAATTCCGGCATCTGCAAGCCAATCAATGGCCGCTGATTGCTTATCCGCTGGGATCGCATCAAAAGCCATATGAAAGGTAATCTGCATGCCACCTGCTGCCGCAATTAACATTTCTAAGGCATCGGTGTCTAGGCTGCCGTCTTTGTCTAAAGCACCAAAAACAACACCGTCAACACCTAATTCTTGAGCCTGAAACACATCAGCTTCCATAATTTTGAGTTCTGTGTCTGTATAAATAAAGTTACCGCCGCGGGGACGAATCATGGCCATTACGGGTACATGGTGTTCACTGGCATACTTTTGAGTTTCTGCCATAACGCCCTTGCTGACGGTCGTTCCACCAACTGCTAAGTTGTCGCATAGTTCTAATCGGTTGGCGCCAGATCGAATTGCAGATGGCACTTTGGTGAAATTTTCTAAAGCAACTTCTTTAATGATCATTGTTAAACTCCTTGAATTGGTTTTAGTTAAATAAAACGCAAACGCCTTCTGGAACCGCAACATCTTTTTCTAATAGACTAAGTTTTCCAGTTTCTTTTGATCGTGAAAAGAGGGTTGCATTGTCAGTATTTTGGTTGACACAAACCACAAAGCTTTCACTTGGGTCTAAAGAAAAATCGCGTGGAAAACTACCTTCGACCGAAATGTTTTGAATTAAGGAAAGGGAACCATCAGAACTAATTTTGAAAACAGCTAACGAGTCATAACCACGATTTGAAACATAGACAAAATGGTCATCAGAACTAATTTTAATAGCTGCAGCACCGTTATGAGCGTCCCAGGTTGCTGGAATGGTACTGATTGTTTGAACGTGACTGAATTTACCTGTTTGTTGATCGTAGTCTAAGACTTCCACTGCACTGCCAAGTTCACCAGCTAAATAGGCTTTTGAACCATGATGAGCGAAGACAATGTGCCGAGGGCCAAATCCCGCCTTTGTTTTGTAACGAGCAATTTCTGATAGCTTACCATCATCAGAAACATCATAAGTATAAACTTCATCAGTTCCCAAATCACAAACGACTAAACGATTATCCGGAGTTAAGTCGCTAAAATGGACATGAGCGCCATCAGCTTGTTCAGGTTTAGGACCTTTACCGGTATGAGTGACCACATCAGTTTGCTGCAAAGTGCCATCCGCTTGGATCTTGTAAACGGTTATAGTAGCCAAATGGTAATTGGAACTGTATACAAGTTGACGTTTCTCATCAACCGACACGTATGCAGGAGAATTTCCTGGGGTAACCGCATGTTGCACAACTTCAGCAGGTTCATGGTTAAGATCAATAGCTGCCAAACCACCATCTGTTTGTTTTTGATCAACTGTGTAAAGAAAATTACGATTAGATTTTGCGACGTAGGTTGGGTTACCAAGTTTGGCAACAAGTTGCAAATCTTTAAGTGATTTAGATTCTGTATCGAGGGTCATTTTATAGACACCTTGACTTGATTTTTTTGTATATGTTCCGATGAAAAATGATTTTTTCAAAATAAAGGCCTCCTTATATGCTCTAATACAAAATTATAGCACATTTTGAAAAATGACTGCGTGCGCTTCCATTTTCTTTATATCACGATTGGGACTATGCTACAATGTAAGCAACAATTGATTATGAGGAGAGGGTAAATATGATTACGTCTGAAGTTATTGAAATTGGACCTAATGCGATTGTGGAAAACGATCCGTTAGTCATTTTATTTGGACCAGAGGCGACAAGCAATTTGAAGGATGTGGCTGTGATTCAAAAATTTGCAAAACAGCCTTTAGAGCTCAATTTAAGACGAGGATCACAAATTAAGATTCGTGATCATACTTACAAAGTTACTTTTTGTGGGAAGTTGGTTAATGCTAATCTTCAAGGGGTTGGGCATGCCACCCTTTGTTTTGAACCTGTACCTGATACACCATTAGAAAGTGCCATATATTTGTCACCGGAAAAGTTCCCAGGATTTTCCGTAGGTGACAAAATAACCTATATCTCTTAAGGATCGCGTGGTGATTTTCTTGAAAACAACGAAAGATAATTGGCGTACTTGGTTTACCAAATTAGTTTTAAATAATCGAATTGTGGTTAATCTCATGATTATTTTACTGTTGCTGTTGATTATCCAGGTTTTTTCTAAAGTGACTTGGTTCTTCCAACCGATAAGTGATTTTGCTGATATTGTGGGATTACCAATTGTTTTAGCTGGGGTGCTGTTTTATTTATTTAATCCACTAATTGATTGGGTGGAAAAAAAGTTTCGTATTAATCGTGTCTGGACGATTAGTGGGTTGTTTGTGGTTATCATTTTACTTCTAGTCTGGGGAGTTGTGGCGTTAATTCCGGTGGTTCGCAATCAGGCAACGGACTTTCTAAAAAATTGGCCGGACTATTGGAATCATTTGGTTAATCAGTTAGAAACTTGGTTGAATGATCCACGAATGGGACAATTTCAAAAAGAATTTGATCAATTAACTAAGTCCACTACCAGTTCGTTTTCTAAATGGGCCAGTTCGATTGCTAATCACACTTTTACGTCAGTTAGTGGTGTAATTAGTTCGGTTACAAAAATTATCGTTGGGTTAATTACAATGCCGTTTATTTTATTTTATTTATTGAAAGACGGTCATCGATTACCCAAATATTTAGCACATTTTCTGCCCATCCAAAAGAGGAAAGGATTTATCGAGCTTCTTGATGAGATTAATGGAAAATTGAGTGGTTATATCCGTGGTCAGCTAATTGTGGCGTTTTGTGTTGCAGTCATGTTTTTCGTGGGATACGCGATCATTGGACTAAAATTTGCGCTAACGCTAGGAATTGCTGCAGGAGTCTTGAATTTGATTCCGTACCTGGGATCCTTCCTTGCAATGGTTCCCTCAATTGTATTGGCAGCATTTATTTCTCCATGGATGTTAGTTAAAGTCTTGATTGTGTTTGCCATTGAACAAACAATTGAGGGGCGGTTGATTTCACCGTTGATTTTGGGTACCAACTTGGCTATTCATCCAGTCACTATCTTAATCGTTTTACTAGCTTCTGGACGAATGTTTGGGGTTTTAGGAGTCATTTTTGGAATTCCCGTCTATGCAGTGGGTAAAGTTGTTTTAACGCATTTGTTTCGCTGGTATAAACGTCAAAATGGTGGATATGAAGAAAAGACTTAATTTGTAGACTTAAACGGGTTTGACCAAAAACTTGTTTAAGTCTTTTTATTCGGATCGGACCTCGGTCACGAGGCGTGGTATATTTAAGGGGCAGATTTTAACCAGACCATGAATTTGAGAGGAAATCGTTTTGAAAAAAAGAGAAAAAGGATTGCAATTTATCGAACAGCATCTGGATTTGTTTCAGTGTCCCGTGTGTCAATGCGGATATGAACGGGTAGAATCTGGAAGTATTATTTGTCCAAATGGCCATAGCATTGATGTTTCAAAAAAAGGTACTTTATATTTTCTTAATCATGCCGTAACCAGTGAATATGATTCCGAAATGTTGGCGTCTCGACGGCGCATTTTAACTGCTGGTTTATTTGATCCAATTTGCGAGGAATTTTCTCGGTATATGGGAGAAAATGAAATGATTTTGGACATTGGTTCTGGGGAGGGAACGCCATTAAAAAGAACCTTGTCCTTACTTAAAAATGCAACAGCAATTGGTTTTGATATTTCAACTGCGGGAATTAATTTAGCCACCCAACTGAATAGTGAGGCGTTTTTCTGTATTGCTGATTTGGCAAACTTACCGTTTAATCGTGCGCAATTTACGACGATTCTGGATCTTTTTTCACCCTCTGCCTATTCCGAATTTCACCGCGTGTTAAGACCTGGTGGTCAAGTTTTGAAAATTGTGCCAAATGCCAATTATTTAGGTGAGTTGCGCCAGTTGTTGTATGATAAATCTAGTCAACATGCAGTTTATCAAAATGATCAGGTTGTTGACTTATTTGAAAAGCACTTTCCTAATGCGCAAAGCAAACGGCTCACTTATACTTTTGAATTTGACGCGGATTTACTTTCTGATTTGATTCAAATGACACCTTTACATTGGGGTGCTACTCCAGAAACAATTAAAAAGGCCAAAAATTCAAAACTCGATCATATTACAGTGGATGTGACATTACTAAAGGGAGTCACAGCCTAAGTTAAAGGGATTTGTGAGTTTGCATTATCCATTTGTTGGTGTTAATATTTACTTAAGAAATCGGTTGCTGTTTGACATCGAGAGATCGTTGGCAAGCCGCAAGTTGTACTTCATTTAACGTAGAAGCTCGCCGTGCCTACACCGAGTGTCTACGCTTTTTTTGTTGTTTAGAGAAATTCATAGCTGTATGATATCTTTTGAGTAGCTAATAATTAATGAGAGTGAGATAAAAATGACAAATCATATTGTGCTTTTTGAACCATTAATGCCTTCAAACACTGGTAACATTGCCAGAACCTGTGCAGGGACAGATTCTGTGCTTCACTTAATAAAACCGCTTGGCTTTTCAGTAGATGATAAGCATCTGAAACGCGCAGGATTAGATTATTGGAAAGATGTTGATCTGGTATACCATGAAAATCTTCCAGAATTTATTGAATCAGTACCAGATGTAAATAATTTATATTTGGTTTCTAAATTTGCAGATCATGATTATACCGATGTTGATTATTCCGATAGTCAACAAGATCATTATTTCTTGTTTGGCAAAGAAACGACAGGACTACCTGAACCTTTTATGCGTAAGTATCCAGAAAAAGCCATTAGAATTCCGCAAGATGATGACCATATCCGTGCTTTAAACTTGTCCAATAGTGTTGCCATCGTGATCTATGAAGCATTGCGACAACAGTCGTTTCCAAATTTACAACGGGTTCACCAGTATGAAAATGATAAACTCAAATAAAACGTTGAGTTAGCCTTAAAATTTACTAGAAAGGAGGATCACTAGTGGCTGCAAAGAAAAAATCAACGAATCGTCGAAAAAGAAGACGATCAAGCAAAAAAAAGTGGCAAAATTTTTTTGAGTCTAAATATTTTTTAGGCGGTGTCTTTGTTTTACTATCTTTAATTGGCTATTTCTCTCTGGGTTATGTGGGCATTTTGGTTACCAATATTTTTCGGTTATTTGTGGGAGATACTTTTCAATTTTTAATTGTGGTATTTGGACTCTATGGACTTATCCTATTATTTACCGGCAAAGAACCGAAATTGAAGGGACACGTTCACTATTTGACGGGTCTTGGCCTGGCCTATCTGGGAGTAATTCTGATTATGACAACTCGTTTCTTTGAACAAACTAATCAGCATAATCACTTCATTGTGACGACATGGCATGCTTTAGAGGACGCATTTAAATACGCTTCAATTGGTGAACCGGTTGGTGGTGGAATCATAGGTAGCGTCCTGTATACCATAACTGATTTTTGTTTTTCCGAAATTGGTAGTTTGTTTCTAGGCGGTCTCTTAGTGATACTGGGTGTTGCAATTTTCTTCGGTATTCCAATGGATAAAGTGTTGCAAACAATTGCTGTGGCAGTAAAGAAATCAGTAGTTACTCTTAAAGCTGGTTTAATGCATGGTGGGGAAGCTATTCAAAGTTGGTGGAACCATCGAGAAAAAAGATTAAAACAAGTTAGTGACACCCCTAAATCATTACCAAAGGCTCACGGAACGGGCAATACGATGACTGGTAAAGAGTTAATGGCAGAACAAACACCTGTTGTTAAGGAAATCAAACAACCGGATATTCGCATTGCGTCTGAGCATGAACAACCAAGGGCTAAAAAAGAACCTGTGTCGGAAGTTAAGGACGAAACAGCTTTTCAAAATACTGAGGAATTAGCTAATCCCAATTATAAATTGCCCAGTCCAGAACTTTTGACAACAATTCCTAAGACCGATCAAAGTCAGGAATATAAAACGATTCAAAAAAATACAAAGATTTTGCAACAAACCTTAACCAGTTTTGGAGTGAAGGCTACGGTTAAAAGTGTTAGTTTGGGTCCTTCGGTTACTGAATATGAGTTACACCCAGATATTGGTGTTAAGGTGAGCAAGATTGTCGGGTTGGCGGATGATATTGCATTGGCACTAGCAGCTAAAGACATTCGAATTGAGGCACCAATTCCAGGTAAATCACTAATTGGAATCGAAGTTCCTAATACAGAGATTTCAACGGTTTCTTTCAGGGATATTATTGAATCTCAACCGGCGCACCCGGACGCAATCCTGCAAGTGCCAATTGGTCGTGATGTCTCCGGAAATTTAGTTTTGGCGGATTTGGTTCGTATGCAGCATTTGTTAATTGCTGGAGCAACTGGTAGTGGTAAATCAGTCATGATTAATGTGATCATTACAAGTCTTTTGATGAATGCTCGACCAGATCAAGTGAAATTTATTTTGATTGATCCTAAAAAAGTGGAGTTGGGAATTTATAAGGATATTCCACATTTATTGACACCCGTTGTGACAGATCCGAAAAAAGCAGCACGAGCCTTGCATAAGGTGGTGGCCGAAATGCAGCATCGTTATGATCTGTTTGCCGAGAGTGGCCAAAAGAATATTAAGACTTATAATCAATATATTTCCGAAGAAAATAAAAAAGATGGAAAAAATCGGCCACATTTGCCATACATTGTGGTTGTGGTTGACGAATTAGCAGATTTGATGATGGTGGCACAAAATGCGGTAGAAGATGCCATCATTCGATTAGCACAACTTGCACGAGCGGCAGGAATCCATATGATTATTGCGACTCAGAGGCCATCAGTTGATGTTGTGACTGGACTGATTAAGGCAAATGTTCCATCTAGAATTGCATTTGCTGTTGCGAGTGGCACAGATTCTCGGACGATTATTGATTCAAATGGCGCTGAAAAGCTGCTGGGGCGTGGCGATATGCTTTATTATCCAATGGGAAAGAGCAAGCCTGAGCGGGTCCAAGGTGCATTTGTGTCGGATAAAGATGTGAAGGCCGTTGTTGAATTTGTGAAAAAACAGCAGAAGGTTTCGTATGATGATGCGTTGATTGTGACAGACGAGGAAGCCAGGATGGATGAGCAGTCAACAAGTAATGAAAAGGACGAGTTGTACGATGAGGCAGTTGCTTTGGTGACGGAAATGCAAAAGGCAAGTACCTCGATGTTGCAGCGGAGGTTTAGAATTGGTTATAACCGAGCGGCAAGAATTATAGATCAGCTAGAGGCAAATGGTGTCATTGGTCCGCAGGATGGTAGCAAGCCACGGCAGGTGTTTAATAAAAAAGAGTGAGCGAGATAAAACGATAAGCCACAAAATATAGCGTTGCACCGAAGGCGGGAGAATTCCCGCGGTAGGTGTGGCGCTATATTTTG
>NZ_BJWE01000030.1 GCF_007990205.1 Pediococcus parvulus
TAATGGGCACGACCTAGAGCCACAAACCACGTCTTCAAGCTCGGCCTTTGTCTAAGCAAAACCCGCTAAGATAAACGACACTACTGAGCCCATTTGCTGCCAGACTAAGTCTAATTTTTGCAATCAACACACTGATATAATAATTTTAATATCGGTGTTGCTGCGCATTATTAAACCACTACTTTTGAACCAAGTCGTTTAATACTAGTTATTGAAGTGATTTTGATATTTTCAACCTTTAGTTACACCTATTTAAAAAATCATTTCTGATTATTGACGTCGTTTCTTCAAACGCCGAATTTAAAATTGAAGTGCAACACCTGTAAACTATACAAATAGGCCATGGAGACCTAAACTTGAAGCGTCAAAACCCAAGAAAGGAAGTCTCCATGACCCAAACCAAGAATAGCACTACTTTACATTACCAACAACTAAAACCTGAAGAACGAGGCATTATTCAAGCATCGCTTACCCAAAAGCTCTCACTACGTCAAATTGCTAAACGGTTGCACCGCAGTCCCAGTACCATCAGCCGTGAAGTTAAACGCGGAACTGTTCAACAACGAAACACGGATTACTTATTCTTTAAAGCTTATTATGCGAATGCTGGTCAGGCAATCTATGAAAAGCATCGAGCTAACTGCCATGCAGTAAGTTTATTAAAAACCTGCCGAAGCTTCTTTATGCAACTAACGGATGCTTTAAAGCATCACCCAAGGGTTGATAGTATCGATACCTTTGTCCATCGATTTAAGAGCGCTCATCCGCAGGACGCGTGCTCCTCAGTGTCAACTGTTTATCGGTACATTGATCAAGGACTTCTGAAGTTACGTAATAGTGATCTTCCTAAGAAATTGAGAAGACGTGTTAAAGGAACTCATTTTCATAAGCGTCACAATAAGAAAATCCTAGGAACCTCCATTGAAAAGCGACCAGACATTGTTCAACAACGAACTAAATTTGGCCACTGGGGGGTGATCTAGTCAAAGGCAAGCGTGTACCTTCAGAACCAGCTCTCATGACTTTAACGGAACGCGTTACCCGGTTTGAACTGATCATTAAAATTCCTAACTATCATGCCCAAACTTGTTTGGATGAGTTACAAGCGGTAATTAATGAACGTGGTACCTCGCAGTTCAAGTCCATCACCTTTGATAATGGCAGTGAATTTTCTTTACTAGATCAGGTCAAGGGTACTCAAATCTATTTCGCACATCCTTATTCGCCTTGGGAACGTGGTTCTAATGAAAATGCCAATGGTCAAATTCGGGAATACATTCCCAAGGGTGAGTCGCTTAAGAATTATACAGAAAATCAAATTCAACAAATTCAAGATGCCTTAAATAACAGGATTCGTAAGTCGATTCACTATCTCAGTGCTGAAGCTTATTATCAGCAACTAACTGCTGCCTAAGTTTGGATTCCTATACCAATTCCCTGTTTATCTAGTTAGTGTTGCACTTGATTTGACAATTGGGGTAATCTTTTAGGCTAATAATTTTTGAATTATATTCCTGATTTTTTTAATTTTTCTAAACAAAAAGAGCCCATTAAGGCTCCTTCAAAATTCGTTGTAAAATTCCTTCTATTAAATCATTCATCAATTGTTCAAAATCACCAACTGGTAATTCATCCTGATGATTATCAATCACCATCACGGCTTCAAATAACTGCCGCACGCGATCAATCGTCATATCAGTTTTCATCACATCACGTTTTTGCCACCGCTCAATCAATTGCGACAACGTACTATACAAATAATCTTCTTGTGTGGCCGGGTCGTCCGCAACCAACTGTTTAAGTTTAGGATTCACATACCGTGCCTGCAAAATCAAACTATTTGTTGCCTTTTGCATCAATTCTTTCATTATTTTAGGCAACAATACATGGGGATCTTCAGTCAGATCGTTGTCCGCCAACACGGCCTGTTTAATTCGTTCGTTTTCCGTTTGATAAACTTCGAGAAAAATTTCTTCTTTTGAATTGTAAAAACGGTAAAAAGTTCCGACTGCGACTCCAGCTCGTTGCGTAATTTTAACAATGTTAGTTTTTTTGAAACCCAATTCTTGAAAAATCTCCTGAGCGGCGTCAAAAAGTCTTTGTTGTTTTTCCTGCACTGGTCATCCCTCATTTCATTTCTTACCAACTCATTTTAATACTTATTCACTAGCCGCCAGCGCATCCAACATCTCAATCCCTTTCAACTTGTAATGCGTCAACACGCCAATAATTAAACTAAACAGTCCCGTAATCAGCGCAGACCAAATGTAACCCGGATAATGGATCACCATCGGAAACAAGATACTGCCCGTTTGTGCTTTGACCATGATGAATTGATGTAAGAAAACGCCAATGCCCCAGCCTGCAACAATGCCAACGACAGTAAAGATCACATTTTCCCGCGCAACATAGGCTGTGACTTCGCGGTCGTAAAAGCCAAGCACTTTAATGGTTGCCAATTCACGAATCCGTTCCGAAATATTAATGTTGGTTAAGTTATACAAAACCACTAGTGCCAGTGCCCCAGACATGACGATCATGATCAAGACAACTGATCCTAGCCCACCAGTGCTTAATTCACCTGCTGCATACTGCGGAAAACTAACATTTAAAACGCCGGTTTGTTTTAATAACTTGCGACTCAGTTTTTCACGTTGCGCCTTCTTGACTTGCGTCGTTTTGACCAACCGTGAAGTGGCATGATAAGTTTTGTTGGTTAATTTATGATAATAGGTTGGCGTGGTGTAAAGCCAATGACCAGCATAATTTTTAATCACACCAGTAACTTTAGCCCGCACTTTTTTACCACTAATTTGGAGAATAATCGTGCTGCCAGCCTTGGCATTCATGTCGGTTGCCAATTTTTCTGACAAAATGACGCCCTTATTAGTTAACTTTATTTTTTTACCGCCATTAACTGATTTTAAACTCACATATTTTTCAAAATTTGTAGTGGCTTTTGGCACCACCATTGAGACCGTGTCGTTGGCAGTTCCGTGGGTTGGCCGTGCCGTCACTGATTTAATCAAAGCTGATTTTTGTGCCGAAATTTGACCCGCATGAATCTGGCGAGTTGCCTTGTCCGTCGTCACAACGGCTTGAAAATGTTGCACATTCTCGTATTGAGCAGGAATTAAATCATCAACCGAATTTTGGATGCCAAAACCGGTCAAAATCAAACCCGTACATCCCGCAATGCCGACAATCGTCATCAGCATTCGGCCCTTATAACGGAACAAATTCCGGTAGCTCACTTTTTGATTAAAACTTAGTCGTTTCCAAAGGGGCTTAATCCGCTCCATTAAAATCCGTTTTCCGGCTTTAGGAGCCCGTTCGCGCATTAAATTCGTAGGAACTTCACGTAAATTGATCGTCAGAACAATCAATGCGCTGCCCAAAGTGGCTACCAGTCCAGCGACCATTGTTTGTGCTAAGTAAGCCCACGGAATGACACCAACGAAATCGTTCAAGTTGTTATTTGATAACAAACTGAATACGAATTGCGGCAAAGTCAACATCCCTAACGCGCCACCTAAACCAGCTCCGAGAATACCGGCCAATAACGTGTAAACAATGTATTTCATGGCAATTTCGTGTTTGGTATAGCCTAAAGCTCGCATCAAGCCCACTTCACGACGGTTCTTTTCGACCATCCGTGAAACAGTTGTAAATGTAATTAAGATTGCAATAAATAGGAAGAAACCAGGGAAAATAATCGCAATTGCCGCGATACTATGGGACTCATCGAAGTAATCTTGATACCCCGGATTGGTGCTGCGATCATTATACAAATATGTGGGTTTGGCAATTGCCTTAACCTTGGCCTCAGCTTTTTTGACCTTAGCCTTTGCTGCAATCAGCTCTTTTTTGGCCGCTTTTGTCTTTGCCGTTTGATAAGCTGCTGGCACCTTTGCTAACTGTTTTTCTTCTTTGGTAATTTTGGCGGATTGCTTATCTAATTTATTTTGCGCAGTCGTTTGTAATTGCTTTTGTCGAGCACTCGGACGATTTCGCATTGTGTGCTTCAATTTCGTTTTTTGGCGGTCGATATAGCTATTGTATTGGTCAGTTCCCGCTGCGTAATGCTTCGGATTTCTAAACTGCACCGCAATGAGCGCATATTCTTTTTGTTTAAAGACCGCTTTGGGGACATAGGCAAAATAATTTACCGTCCCACTGCCTAAATTAGTTGTGCCTCGATCCGTACTACTGACATATTGCGGCGAATTCACAAAGCCAACGACTTTAAACGTGCGCCGTTTTAAACTGGCACTTTTAGGCAATCGATACGTGTCGCCAATTTTATAGCCGTTTTGCTTAGCTTTTTTATCAAGCACAATTTGGTTGTTTTTAGTTGGCAATTTGCCACTTACTAACTTCAATCGATCGAGTTTACTGCCGTTTTGATAGCCGTAAACGCTAACGATTTGGTTACGCCTTTTCTGTAATGTCGTCATATGAACCGGCATCGCTTGTTTAACTTGTTTGTTTTGCTTAATTGAAGTTAAATCGCTGTTCGTCAGCCCCATCGTTGAGGTAACTTTCACATCACTTAATTTTTGCTTTTCAAAATAATGGCTTGCCGTTTGATTCAGATCAGGACCCACACTTCGAATTCCGACGTACAGTAGAGAACCCAGTAAAATAATCAGCACAATCGACACAAAGCGACCCACTGAGTCACTGGTTTCCCGCATGGTTGACTTAAAATAAGTTCGATTCATCGTGTGCACCTACCATTCAATCTGTTCAACAGGGGTTGGCTGTTTATTGATATCAATTCCTTGGACTTGGGCATCCTTTAAATGAATCACTTTGTCTGCCATCGGGGCAATCATCGAATTATGCGTCACAATTAAAACGGTTCGGTTGGTTTTTCGAGCCGTATCTTGCAGTAACTGTAAAATTTGTTTTCCAGTATGATAATCCAAGGCTCCCGTGGGTTCATCACATAAAAGCAACTTGGGATTTTTGGCCAAAGCTCGCGCAATCGCGACTCGTTGTTGTTCACCACCGGAAAGTTGCGCAGGAAAGTTATCCATTCGTTTTTCAAGACCAACGTGTTTGAGTGTTTCTTCCACATCCAAGGCATCATCTGCCACCTGGCTGGCCAATTCTACGTTTTCACGGGCGGTCAAATTAGGAATTAAATTGTAAAATTGAAACACAAACCCCACCATTGTGCGGCGATAAGAAGTTAATTGACGTTCATTATAGGTAGCAATATCTTGGCCGTCTATGAAAATACTGCCCTCAGTTGGATGATCCATGCCACCCAGCATGTTTAAGACAGTTGATTTCCCCGCTCCCGACTCGCCCAAAATAATAACCAGTTCACCTTCATTAATTTCAAAATTCACTTTATTATTGGCAACGATGGTATTGCTTTCGATTGTGTAACGCTTTGTTTCGTCTTTTAATGTGATAAATGCCATGTTTTCGCCCTCTCAAATCTCGTTTACTATTACTTGAATTATAGCATTTAAAAAGTTGCTACTTCACGTTTAATATTAACGGGAGGTGATCTGAATACTGCAAAAAACTTGAATCTCCAAATGTAATATTAAACGTTGATTTTTCGGGAAGGTACGCATGATCAATATAGTATGGTTTCTCTGGTTTCCGATATAAATAAAAAGTTGCTTGTTTTTCTTGCCCAAAAAGATCACCGGTTTGCATATGATAGGCGCTTCCTAAGCCTACCTTTGAAACAAGTTTATTAAAGTCAGAATGGGTTCGATAGCCATGTTTTCTGTTCCACATAACATTGCTGTTAAAATCGCCAATAATATATCTATTTTTTAGTTTTTGAATATTGAAACTGGAATACAAATACAAATCTTCAATATAATTATCCTTCGTCCAAACTCCTAAAAAATGATGTTTTAAAAAATTAAATGGTAAATAATAACGCATGCGATTATCATTCCAATGCACAGGATTGATAGTAGCCACTGGCGAAAATACAAGTAATCCCTTTTTATCACCTTTAAAGCACTTGTAAGCACTGCTTTTAACATAGTTTAAATACTCAGGTCTAATAATTTTCTCCGGATTTTCACACTCTTCAATTATGTATAAATCTGCATTAAGCTTCTGAATATATTGAAACTTATTTCGAAACGCACCATTACAATTCCAACTAACAATTTTCAAATATCTCACTAGCTTTCTACTTGCTTGTCTTCATTATACTTTTTGTACACGAGACTATGCTATTTAAAACTTAAAAAAGCACCAGATAACCTTTTCAGTAATCCAATGCTTCTAGCAAAAATTTAATTAACCGAATTAAAGTGTTGTTCCGCCTTCAATGGAAATTCAGTTGGCTCTTTAGCATTCAACAATTCAGGTGTCATCACCACACGCGTAATCGTTTGGTCGTCATATGGTTGCATGTAATAAGCACCCTCGTCTAAACTCATGTAGCCGCGATACTGAGAATAGTCACAACCACCTTCATTATCAGCTTTCACGCCCTTAGGAATCTCCACACTGTTCAAAATGTGCGATAAGGCATTAATTGAACCAGGCACTGTCTTTGCCTTATCAGTATTTTGACGAATAAATGCAGCTCGCACGAATCGGGAAACTGAGGTGTAGTCTCCTGGTAAACCAAGTGCTCCACTACCTAAACCATAAGCCTCCGATTCAAACTCGCCATACTTCTTTGAGCTATGAGAAGTTGGCTTTAATTGCACATAATTATTTAAATTCTTTAGATGCCATTGGAAATCAGGACTATTGGTCATGACTTTAACTGGATCATCCATTACTTTCATCCCGTTTTCGTCTTGTTCCAAAACGACACAAGCACCCGTTTTATCAGCCACAATCCAGTGAAGTGGCACGATAATCTTAAACAAATCATTCGCAATTGCGACAATATTCAGATCAGCAATTTTAGCTTTTAAATCGGCAACATTCGTGACATTACCTAAAATCCAGTTGATGACCTCATGAGGCGCAACATTCGTTTTACCTGAAACTGCTTGGTCAGCAAATTTAGCTAAGCCGTCAAAGTAAAGCATTGCGGCACCTACACCGGCTTCGTTAACCCCGTCGACTAAAATATAACCATTCAAATCTCGACCAGCACCAGTAAAACCTAATTTTGTGTCAAAACCTTTTTCATCAGCATCACTTTTAAAATGAAAATTACGCGGAATCACAACAGGACGGCCACCCAATTCGAACGAAAAATCCATCGTTCGCGCCAAAAACCAATTACCCTTTGCATTTTGGTACATTACACTTGTACACATATGTGTGTCACATCCTATCGTTTGATTTGTTTCTAACTTTTAGTACATAGAATTAGTATATTCTGATTGAAAAGCCAATTCAAACGAAATTTAGGCGAAATATCTGTAATTGTGCGGTTAAATTGGCACATTTGTGGTACAATTCACATTAAGGTGCCAAATCTTATCAGACAATTGTCTGATGCGTATGAAAATACGCCGCACATTTATTGTGCTTGTAGCAACCATCCCGACTACTATGATGGTTGCTTTTTTGTGCACTAAGTAGCTCAAACGCTAGGCTAAATCCTGAATTAATCTAGGTTTAAAGTTGTTACCCTATACTGATTCATGAATTCCCTTGTTGCCTATTGATAATTTGTTATAATTAAACACACTTAAATTAAAAATTCATAAAAATAATAATTACTTAGTTAAGAGATGAATTACTTTGACCCAACACGACTGGCTATTATCGCCTCTTTTTACCGGCATTTTTGTAACCTTAGGGATTATCCTGTTCTTTCAATTGTTGGCGCGCATTTTAATGTCCCGCTCAACCAAAAAGGGAGCTCCTATTAATTATTTGGTGGGTAGTCTTGCCGTTTTAAGCACGGTTTACTTTTTCCGCACTTGCCATTTATTTTGAAATTGCGGCTGCTCAACAGGATAGTGACATTGCTTTCATTGATTTCCGTTTACTTTTGTTATCCTACGTCATTATTTTCTTAGGTCGACGCACAAGTTTCATCGTCATTTTGTGCAGTTTTATTACCCGCTTCTTATTCTGGGGTAGTACAACAGGCACATTTATTTTTATTGCATTTTCAGTGTTTATGTATTTAATTTTTGCACTTAATTTGCACTTAATCCGCCGCCACCACAGTAGTCAGTTAGTGTTAGTCAACTGCTTGAACATTATTGTAGGTGTTTTTTGGTTACTTCTTCATTACATTCGTTTAGATTACTTAGGTGACATTCCGCTATCGCAAGTTGTCTATTATTGGATTGCGTTTGGTGTTATGAACTTCTTCCTATATTACGGATTAACTCAATTAAACACTGAAAATGATTATTTAAACACATTAACGCACCAAGCTACTATTGATCCGTTGACCCAATTGAAAAATTATGCTGTCTTCAAAACTGATTTCACTAAAAAATTTGGTGAGTTTCATAGCTCCAAGAAACCACTCGCGATGATCGCTTTAGACATTGATTATTTCAAACGGGTTAATGATCAATATGGTCATTTAGCGGGTAATAAGATTTTAATTGGTGTAGGTAAACTATTAATTGGAGCGGTTCACGATCTTCCTGATGCGCACTGTTATCGTGTTGGTGGCGAAGAATTTAATGTCTTACTACCCAACATAAGTCTTGAACAAGCTAGCCAATTTAGCCATGACTTGCAAGCTAAAATCCGACAGGCCACATTTCAAATCTCGGAAAATCAAAATATAAAAATTACAGTTTCGATGGGTGTATCCACTCTTCATGCCAGCGATAAAACTCAAAATTTATTTTACGAACGAACTGATCAAATGTTATACCACTCTAAAGGTGAGGGCCGCGATCACGTAACTGTCGATACTGAACTCACAAAATCATCTACAACTGGCTTCGGTAACCCTGTTAGTTCAACTCAAAACTAAACTCTGTGAAACAATCTTTGTTTAGTCCCTTGTATTTTTATACAGCCGTGCTACACTTAGTATTGTTATATTAACGAATTAAATAAAAACTGCTCATTCAATATTACGATATTGAACACGACCCATACTTGTGAAAGATCAAGTACGGGTTTTTTTAATTTCTTATGTTTGGAGATGACTTGCATGCTAAGATTTTGGGGACAACCGAAGTTTTCACGCGAACCTTTAGAACCCATTGGATATGAATTATTTTTACGTGAATACAATACTGGTAATTGGGAAATTCCAACCGATTTCAGTAGATTTACAGCTACACAAATTACAGATCTTCTAACGCGAACAACACCTGAGTTCCCACAAAAAATGAAACACATTTCGATTAATTTGGACATTGATCAATTTGTAGATCCTGTTTTTTTACAAGCTTTTTTTGCTATAAAACAACAGCTTTCTGGCATTCAGTTATCCATTGAATTAACAGAAAGAACGGGGCAACTAAACATTTCGCCTTCCCAATTAGTCACAGCTGCAAAACGTTTTAACGACGCTGGCTTTTATATCATTTTAGACGATGTCAGTTCTGGTGATAATCAATTAGCACGGGTTAAACTCCTTAATGATTTTGTTCACGAATATAAATTTGCCATTCAAAATTTCCGTCCGTTTGAATCTTTAGAAGATATTGTGCCCAATTTAACGTTCTGGCGAGATTTAGCACAAAAGAATCAGAAGTTGTTCACAATTGAAGGCGTTGAATCTAAACAAGACTTGCTAATCCTTTCGCACTATCAGGCAGATATGTTTCAAGGATATGCGCTTGGAAGACCAATATATCTGCCCACTCAGGATGATCCTGATAGCGTAATCTCTGAATCTACTACTTGTTATTAAAAATCACTTAACGTACCTCGTAATTATCCAGTTTTTGGATAATTTTTTTTACCAAAAACCTATGATAAATAGCATTCCTTTTTCTCATTTTCGATATCAAAAACACCTTTAGTTTAAAAAATAGTTTTCTTTTGTATGCTCGTTAAAAGCTAAAACAAAAAAATCGTTTTCATTTATCATTGTTGTCTCACTATTATTTGCTATGATTAAAGGGCTTAACTAACGGTATCTGTTAGCAAATAGTCACCTGAAATTTTATTAGATATACAAATGGTTATTATTTAATTAATGAATACTAGTTAGAATTCTTAGTTAAGAGATGATTAATATTGACTGAACACCTCTGGTTCTTATCGCCATTATTTACTGGCATTTTTGTTACCCTCGGCGTAATTGTATTCTTTCAAATTCTAGTTCGATCGATAATTTCCCGTTCAGGAAACATTTCTGAAACCATCAACTATTTAACAGGTCGACTAGCGATTTTTAGTGTGTGCTATTTTTCTATCCTTGGAATCTATTTTGAATTTGTGGTCGCTCGAGAAGGGCATGACTTAGCTTTCGTTAATTTTCGTCTACTATTACTTTTCTATGTAACTATTTATCTTGGCAAACGAAGTAGTGCCGTGATTGTTTTGATGAGTTTTCTTGCACGAATTATTCTGTGGGGATTCAGTGCTGGGACAATCTACTTCTTTACAATGACGGCAATAATTTATCTGCTTACTTTGCTATTAGTTTCGATTGTGCGTAAATGGCAACTGCCACAAATTTTTCTTATCGGCTCCTTAGATGTGATTGTAGGTATCCTGTGGCTTGGATTCAATTACTTACAGCTTCCTTATTTCGGTTCTGTAACCTGGAAAATTGCCCTTTTCAATGTCTTCAGTTTTGTCGTGATGAACGCGGTTCTTGAATTTGGAATTAGTCATTTAAACCACGAAAATAACTATTTAACTTTGCTTAGTCGCCAGGCTACTACTGATCCACTGACCAAATTAAATAACTATCTCTCGTTTAAAAATGACTTGGAAACGCAGGTTTCGGCATTTCAACACGCCGAGCATGCCTTGACCATGTTGGCTTTGGATATTGATTATTTTAAACGCGTTAATGATGACCACGGCCACCTCACCGGAAACGAAATTTTACAAACGGTCGCCAAAATTCTTGTTGACGAAAGTGAAAAAGTTCCAAATGCAAAAGCTTACCGTGTCGGCGGGGAAGAATTTAACATTATTTTGCCAAATACCGACTTGCCGGCAGCAGCAAAGTTTAGCTAACACTTGCAAAATCATATTCGTGAAACCCTCTTTTCCACCAATCATTTGAAATTACGAATTACAGTTTCAATGGGTGTCGCTAAGTTGGGGCCAAATGATGTGACTTCAAATTTGTTTTATGAGCGAACCGATCGCATGCTTTATCATTCTAAAGGACAAGGTCGCGATCAAGTTACCATTGAAAAGGAAAATTAAAGTTGTGACATAATTAACTTATGTGACAACTCTTTTTATTTTTTACGTATTTATTTAACGAATATTTATTCAAGTTTTCGGCTAAACAAACAGCGCCATAAAGGGCTTATGGATGACTGATTTTTAGTTTAAGATGCAGTTCAAAATTTATCGGTCTTGCCCACTTGAAACGCTATTGTAGTTTGGCTTTATTGTGCTAAAATAATCGTCAATTAGACTGCTTAACAAACGATAAGGAGTATGTTTTGTTTCATGTTATGTCTTAAACCGCATTGGAGGAGTTGCTATGATTCGTTTCTGGGGACAATCTAAGTTTTCAGTTAATCCACTAAAACCAGTTGGATGTGAACTATTTTTGCGCGAAAAAATTGGCGATAGTTGGGTTTTACCAGACGATTTTGCCCAATTTCCACCACAACAAATTGCAGATCTTCTTTTGCAAACCGTCCCTGTTCTTTCCAAAGATTTAAAAAATGTATCCATTAATTTAGATCCAGAACAGTTTATTGATCCAGAATTCTGTGCCGTTTTAAGTGAAGTTAAGAATCAGCTTTTACCAGTTACTTTAGAAGTCGAACTCACCGAGCATGATTCCAAATTTCCCGTTAACTCAAGTGAAATTCAAACTGCAGCCAAGCATTTTTTTGAAGCCGGCATTGATTTGATCATGGATGATGTGGGTTCCGGTAGTAATCAAATTGATCGAACTTTATTGTTAAATCCATATATAAGCGAATATAAATTTGCCATCCAGAATTTCAGAAAAACACGGTCATTAACGTCCATCATCCATAGCTTGTCTTTTTGGTGTGAATTAGCGGCCAAAAATAACAAACTTTTTACAGTAGAGGGCGTTGAATCCAAAACCGATTTACAACTTTTAATTAACTATCGCGTTAACCTGTTACAAGGTTTTGGTTTGGCTCGTCCTGTGTTTTTGCCGATACAAGCGGAGCGTTCCAGACGTGCTGTTTTACCATTTACACAGAAATAATTTTTCGTTCTAATCCTGTATTAAAATCAACATGAGCCATACCAAGTCGAAAAACCTAGTATGGCTCATGTTTTGTTTTTAGCTAAGGTTGAAAGTATCAAAATGACTTCAATAACTAGTATTAAACGACTTGGTTCAAAAGCAGTAGTTTAATTGCTGTCCTGCGGCTCACTTGGTCTGGAAGACAGCAATTTAATCTGATTTTATTGCCATGAACGTTTTCGTATCAAGCAACAAGATAAGTTTTTGGAGTTTCAACCTTTAGTTTTTAGTAATAAGCTGTGTAAAACAGATAAGCCGCCAAACCAAATGCAGAAAACGAAATCGCAATCCGCAAGGGTTTTACCGGAACATGACGAATGACAACTGGACCTAGGTAACCACCAATAAACATCCCGATTCCCAATGGTACAACCATCCACCAGTACACTTTTGTAGTAAACGCGTAAATAATCAACGACAAAATGTTTGTCATAAACGCCGCAAAGTTTTTAATCGCATTAATCTCACCAAAACTGTCATTGAGCGTCACAATCAAAATTGAAAGCATAATCATTCCAGCCGATGCACCAAAATAACCAATGTAAACACCGACCAGCAAAATTGCGGTATTTTTTAAAATTGTCGTTGCCAGATGATTTGTATGATCCACTTTCTTAGGTACGGTGTGGCGAAATTGAGACCAAAGCATTAACAGACCAGCCCCAAATACCAAAAAAGGAACGACCCGTTCAAAAGTTGTTGCGGGCGCAATTACCAGCAAGAAACTGCCCACAACCCCACCAATTAAGGCATAAATTGTGACCTTCAACACCGTTTTTCGAACGTGATGTAATTCTCTTAAAGATGACAAACTAGAGCCAGCACCTGTGAAAATTAGCGCTGCTGTGTTCGTCACGTTTGCACTAACTGGGGGTAATCCCAACATTAATAGCACAGGATAGGAAACCAACGACGCCAATCCAGCAATGGATGACAACAGGCCGGCCGCTAATCCAGCTGCCAACAAAATTACAGACATAAGCCAAAGTGACAAAATAACCAACTTCTTTCTAAGTCATTCGCTATACCGTGACATGGGCACGCTTTTCCAAATGTTGCGCCCAAACATTGATTGCCAAAGACACCAACATTAGCACAAGCGATAATAACATAATGTTGTGTAGCCCATTATGCAAAATGGCTCGCATCTGTGGCAAAAGTTTGGTTGGCAAAGAATTAATATTTGTGGCATCACTTAATTTATTCATCATTTTCATTGTCACGGCGCCGTGCGAGCTTGAAACACCGTGGCGAAGCGCACTATTCATGACAAGGCCAAAGATAGATGCCGTAAACGTTTGGCTTAACATCCGAATTAGAAAACTAAATGACGTGGCAACCGGAACATCCCCTAAATCGGCATCTTGTTGGACCTTCACTTGAAGTTCATTGAAGCAGGCACCATTACCAAATCCTTCAAATGCTCCCGCTACTAACAGGACCCAATAGGGAGTTTTAACGCCGCCAATTACTAGGAATAGGAAAGAGGCGATCAGCATCACAATGCCAATTGCCACCACTCTTTGCGGTGTGAAGTACCGCCGCAAGGTTGCCACAGAACCCGATCCCATAAAATTCGTAAATGAACTTGGAATTTGGGTAGCACCTCCAATTAACGCCGAAGTCCCCAGTAATCCTTGCGCCCACATTGGACTGTAAATTAAGAAGCCCACAAACGCGCCCCAGATTAGGGTAAACAGGATAAAATCAATCACTAATTCGCGATTTTTGAATAGGCGACTTGGAATAATCGGATCGGCCACGCCTCTTTCGAAATAAATCATTGCCCCAATGCACATAACGGCAACAATCAATGCCACTGTCACAAACAACGTGCTGGCAGTGCCAATCATTTCAATGCCAGCCAGTAAACTGGTTAAACCAATGGTCATTAAAATGGAACCCATGTAATCAACTGGTTTATTCTTATGTGCTTCTTTTTCTGCTTTGTAATAGATTTGAACTAAAATTGCTGAAATCAAGCCGATAGGCACGTTTAAATAAAAGACCCAGTGCCACGAGAAGGCATCCACGATAAATCCACCAACCAGCGGACCAATGATGGTGGCAGTACTGTAACTGGCAGAGACGAACCCCAAAACTTTCATCCGTTTGCGGGGATCAGCATACATCCGAGCGTAAATAATGTATGGTAAGGAAACAACGCCACCGTTACCAATTCCAGCAATTGTTCGCGAGATAATCAAAAAGACAATGTTTGGCGAGAGTCCCTGAAGTAAAGAACCCACCACAAAAAATAAGGCCGCAAGTTGATAACTTTGTTTATTGCCAATGTGTTCACCAAGTTTGCTCCATAGAGGGGTACTAACCGCTGTTCCAAGTAGGAAGACAGCGACGATCCAACCCATCATTTCAATACCGTGAAGATCAGAAATGATCGCGGGCAAGGCAGTATTCACAATGGTGCTATCTAGCCCACTCATTGCATTCGATAAAAGTAGTGCACAGGTAACAATAAAAATGTTTCGTTTTGACAAGTCCTTCGCTTCTTCCTCCAAAAGTTAACTAGCTTTTATGTTACAACTTATTCACATCTTGATGTAAATTATATTTACTTTTCTATAGTAAAACGACGAAAATTGCCACATAAAAAGACCAAAGTTCTAGACTTTGATCCATTCAAACTATTCTAATCACATATAATTCAAAATTTGTTGATGTACTTTCAAAACAATGGCAAAAGACGCGTCATCTAATAAACCACCAGCATATTCAACATGCCTTCCGATCACACTAAATGTATGAAACTTCAGTGGATTTACAAATCCTTCTATCCCAAAATCTGATTTTATAGGTACAAACATTTCTTTCAATCGATTGTCCGTGGCATGGGTAATTGGCGAAACAGCAACTAGACCCGTGACAGCTGTGTAACCACTGGTGCTTAAAACCACTGCCGGATGCCTCCCCAGAAGCTCATTTTTCTTAGAAGGTTGAAAGTTAATCCAGATGATATCCTGTTGTTCCGGAACATAATTAAAATTCATCTTTCCTTAGCTCCGTTTCAACCAATGTTTCATCCAATTTTCCTTGATGCGTTTTCACGAAATTTTCGTCTGTAAAAGGATTTTTGGTTTTGGGGGTATAAACAATGGCGCCGTTACGACCATAAAATACGTCGAATTCAGTTTCACGAGGCTTAATACTGCTTGGGACAGTCAATACATTAGAAGTTCCCACTTTTCTTAATTTTACGCTCCGCATATTTTCCGCCAACCTTTCTTTATATATATTAAATGTATATCGTATCTGCTGGTCAATGATTTAGCCTTAGTCTGTTAATTATAAATACACAAACCTTTTATTTTTTGTTATTTACAGACCGTACGATAGTATATTCTTTTCAAAAATCGGTATAATGAGCACAAGGAGGTCCTTCAAATGTCAATTTATGATTATACAGTTACACTCGAAAATGGCGAGAATTACTCACTTTCTAAATATCGTGGCCAGCTGATGGTCATCGTGAATACCGCTACAAAATGTGGTTTCGCACCACAATTTAAGCAACTAGAACAACTTTATAAAACTTATGCTGATCAAGGCCTCATCGTCTTGGGTTTTCCATCTAACCAATTTAAACAAGAGGTTTCTTCCAGCGAAGAAGCTGCAGCAGCTTGTCGCACTACTTATGGTGTTAGTTTCCCAATGCACACAATTGCCGATGTAAATGGTAAAGATGCCCTACCTCTGTTTGCATATCTGACTAAAACTGCTCCTGGTGCACTGGGTTCTTCTGCAATTAAATGGAACTTTACAAAATTTCTCATTGATCGTGAAGGCAACGTTGTTAAACGCTATGCACCTAAAACAAATCCTTTGAAAATGACCGACGAAATTGAAACAGTTTTAAAAAGTAGCGTAAAATAAAATCTTAAAAACAAAGTCCTTATCCGCGTCAAACAGATAAGGACTTTTTTAATCCTGTAATAATTGTAGTAGTTTCAATGCCGTATTCAGATTTCGAATCGTCACATCTTTATAAAGGGCTTCTTTCATCAGCTTAGAGTAAACGGACTTGCTGAAGTCTTTTTTGAAAGTGGAGGTCCAGAAAATGACTTTCGATTTTAGTTCAATTTGATCGTAATCTGAAATCTGTTGTACGATTTTTTGAAAGGCTTTAACGTTAAAATTAGGCAGTAAAAACAATGCATTATGGCGTAAACTACCATCGACACCCCACCATGCTGGCACCTGAGAAAACTCCTGGAGATATTCCTCAGCGGAAATAACCAGAGTTGTGATTGAAAAAATATAATTTTCAGCCAAAACTAAATCAACCTTTTGAGCCACTTTTGCTTTTGAAAGGTCGCTTTCAAAAATCAAGTTACCACTGTTAATATAAGAACTCACATTAGTAAAGTCGGCCGCCGCCAGACTAGCCTTCAGTTCCTTCATGACTACTTTATTATGACCGCCCACATTGATACCACGTAATAGGACTAAATACTTCATACGGGGTCCTTTCTTGCTAAATGATGTTTATATTGTAGCGCAGTTGGAATGTTCTTCATACAAAAAAACTGATTTCATTATGAAATCAGTTTTTCTGTTTTATACAACTTTATGACCCTTTTTATAAATCACTTTATCAGCTTGTTGCACAGCCTCAATTTTTTCTAATGGATTTTCTTTCAAAACTAAGAAATCAGCCACTTTTCCGGCAGCTAAACTTCCATAATTATCATCAATCCTTAGTAACTGAGCCGCATAACTTGTAGCACCCAATAAAGCTTGGTAAGGAGTGGCACCAACTTCGTGAACTAACAACGCCATTTCTTCCCAAGTTCCTGTCTTGAACCCGTTGAAAGGTGTTCCAGCGTCAGTACCTACAATTACTTTCACACCCTTGTTCAGAGCCATCGCAATATTCTTAAAGAAATCTGTTTTCACTTTATCATTTTTAGTAATCATATAATCTGGAATTTTACCCTTCCCATATTTAGAGATGGATGCACAAGCATTCAAAGTAGGCACCAAATAAATGTTATTTTCACGCATAAAATCGGCTTGGTTCTCGTCTACATAAATCCCATGTTCAATTGAATCTACCCCAGCATTCAACGCATTCTGAATCCCTTGATTGCCCTGCGCATGGGCCGCAACCGTCATGTGTTTCGAATGGGCTTCTTCCACGGCAACTTGCATTTCGGCTTCACTTAATTCCGTGTCATCCACCTGATCTGTTGATGACATAACACCGCCAGTGGCCATCACTTTAATATTTTTAGCTCCTAGCTTGAACGCTTGCCGAACGGACTTACGCATTTCATCTTGTGAACTGACTAAATATGACCAATTTATCTTACCATCTGTGTCTTCACGAAAATCACCGTGCCCACCAATCATAGAAAATGGGCGACCACTAGGTACAATCTCTGTTCCTTGAAACTCACCTTGTTCCGCCAATTCGTGTAATTTCAAATCAACATTAAACGCACAACCACAATCACGAATATACGTTACTCCCGAATGAAGAAGATCATTTAAATTACGCAAAGCCGTAAACGCGATTTCAGTCTCTGACAAGAACTCCAACTTATTTGTAACTGGATTCATCATTAAATGTGTATGAGCATTAATCAATCCCGGCATTACATATTGGCCATGTAGATCTACATGAGTATTATCATTTAATGGCGTTTCTGTTCCAGTTTCGGTAATCTTTCCCGTTTCATCATCCACGGTAAACCAAGCATTAGAAACAATGTTGTTATCAATTCCATTAAATAACTTCGAATTAAAATATGTTGTCTTCACGTGAATTCTCCTTTTAATAAACCTTTACGCCATGTTGATAAACATCCTTATCAGCCTGTTGTACGGCTTTTACATCAGCTACTGGATCAGAATCTAACACCAAAAAATCAGCAAATTTTCCTGTTTCCAATGTGCCATAGTCTTGATCAATGTGTAATAATTTTGCACTATTTTGCGATGCAGCAAATAATGCTTGCACATTTGTAGCTCCCACTTCAGTTAAAAGCTGTAGCTCAAAAGGCGTATCTTTAAAACCATTGAACGGAGTCCCTGCATCTGTACCAAACGATATTTTAACTCCAGCCTTAATGGCAGCGCCGATTCTTTCAAAATAATCTTTAATAAAGGCATTCGTTTTGTCCAACATGTACTGAGGTAACTTTCCTTGTCCGTACTTTGGAATTGTGTAGGCAGCAATTAATGTAGGTGTTAAATATGTACCTTGCTTTAACATTAATTCAATATCTTCATCTGTAACATAAGACCCATGTTCAACTGAGTCCACACCAGCTTTAACCGCGTTATGAATTCCCTTCGCGCCTTCAGCATGAGCAGCTACCGTCATGTGTTTAGAATGGGCTTCCTCAACTGCTGTTTTGATTTCTTCATAACTTAACTCTGTGTCATCGACTTGATCTGTCGCAGACATAACACCACCAGTTGCCATAACTTTAATATTACGTGCACCATATTTAAATGCCTTACGAACGGCTTTACGCATTTCATCAGGTGAATCAGTTAGATAGCCCCAAGTAGTATCTCCATCCCAACCTTCAGTAAAATCACCATGCCCACCGGTAATCGACATTGGTCGTCCAGAAGGTAAAATTTGCGGTCCCACAACATTTTGTCCTTCTTGTTGTAACTTAGCTAGTTTAATATCTACATCAAACGCACAACCACAATCACGAATGTAAGTAACTCCTGATCGTAAAAGTTCTTTTAAATTTTCAATTGCACTGAAAGTCACTTCCGCTTCCGAAAGATATTCCAATTTATTGGATTGTGGCTGCATCATCATATGTGTATGTGCATTGATCAAACCAGGCATAACATACTTTCCCTTTAGATCTACCACTTTATCTTCAGAATTTTTTTCCACTAAGCGTCCGGTCTCTTCATCAACTGTAAAACTTGCGTTCTTTTTTACATTCTCATGAACTCCATCAAATAAATTGAAATTTTTATAGGTTACTTTTGCCATTTCCATATCACTCCTTAGGTCTTTTGAGTTTGATTGTAATTCTCATTTTGTCTTCAGTCAAATTGAAGTTTTATTATAAACAAATGAAAGGGTTCGTTTATTTTCAATAATTCATTGACTTAACAACATTTCTATATTAAGATTTTATTAATTAATTTTTAATTTTACATAAGAATTTGGAGGAACTTATATGGCATATTTAATCGCATTCGTTTGTGTCATGCTTTTTATGATGATCGGTGAGTGGGTTTCAAGCCTCACAAAGGCTTTTATCCCCTCTGTATTTATTACAGCTATTTTATTCGTGATTGGTTTTTGGACAATTATGCCCAAAAATATTGTTGCTCAAGCTTCATTTGACACTCCTTTCGTTGGTGTGTGTATTTCCCTGCTTTTAGTTCATTTAGGAACATTAATGAATGTACGTGAACTAATTGCCCAGTGGAAGGCCGTTTGTATCGCACTTTTAGGAGTTTTAGGCACACTTGTTTTAACTTTAATCGTCGGCTCGCTTATTTTTGACTGGCATACTGTTGTTGCGGCCATTCCACCTTTAACTGGTGGATTAGTAGCTGCTTTACTGATGACGAACGGTTTAAAGGCTGCTGGAATTACCACGTTAGTTGCCTTACCAGTTTCAATGTATGTTATTCATTCCGTTATTGGCTATCCCCTTACTGCAGTGATGTTAAAAAAAGAAGGGCATCGCTTAATTACCGGTCTTCGTGATGGTTCATTAAAACCTAGCAGCGATGCTCCAAAAATGACTAAAAAGGCTGTTGCCGCTGAACCACAGCAACGTATTTTTAATCTTCCAGTTGAATACCAGACGGCCGCATTTATCTTAGTCCGTGTGGGGTTAGTAGCCTTATTTAGTAACTGGATTGCCGGTTTGTTAAATAACACAATTAATGCCAACGTTATTTGTTTAATCTTTGGTGTTATTGCTCACCAACTTGGTTTTCTAGAAGACAATGCTTTGAACAGAGCCGGGGTTTTCAATTGGTTAATGTACGGCTTACTTGCATATGTGTTTGCGCAATTAAGTCTTACTACACCTCAAATTATGGGCGGTATCGTAGTTCAAATTATCGTATTGATCGCCTTAGGAATTCTAGGGATGTTTCTTGCATCGTCGTTACTTGCAAAACCATTTGGGATGACTCGAGAAATGGCTTTTGCCTGTTCCTTGACTGCTTTATTTGGTTTCCCGGCCGATTACATTTTAACAACTGAGATCTGTCATAGCGTTGCTGAAAACGAAAAAGAAGAAGAGTTCTTAACTGAAAACATGCTGCCCAAAATGCTTGTGGGTGGGTTTGCAACTGTATCAATCGCCTCAGTAATTATTGCTTCTGTTTTCTTAAAACTTATTTGATCATCTATTATAGATTTGACTACTAAATAAAGGCACAAACATCAAACCAGGTTGGTTTTGATATTTGTGCCTTTATCTTTGATTATTGTAATTGTCGATAACGATTTTTTAATACAAAATGCCTTAAAAGTTGATTAAACTCGTTTGGAATCTCAGCCATAATCACATGCCCACAATTAGTTAATTTTGCCCTACTAATCATCGAATTGCTTTTCGCCACAGCATCCACGAAATTAGCATCATAATAGGGACTCTGGATAGCCGCAATCAACAAAACTGGTATCTTTGTGGTCTCCAGGGTTGAAACCCAATCCTGTTTAAAATGATCTAATAAGAGATTCACATTTTTAGAACGGTTAAAGGGATAGTTATTCTTTTGCTTTAGCAATCCGGATTCAACTCGTGAATCAATTCCATGAAGCGTTTCTCTCACTTTAGGTGATGACTTAGCTAGCTGACGGTAATTTTGAATAGTAGCATTTAAAAAGCCATACTGCCATTCAGAGGTGTTCAACATCTTGGGAGTTTGATCAACGCTAATGACACCCGCCACATCTTCAAATTGAGCAAGATAGCCATAACAAACACTCGCTCCCATTGAATGTCCAATTAAAATTGGATTTTTAACTTGTAAATACTGAATGAGCTCTCTTAAATCCAAGATTAATCTCGCTAAAGAATCATTTGTTTCAACTCTTTGCGAACTACCTTGATTGCGATGATCATACGTAATTACGCGATAGCCCATTTTCAATAAATAGTTAACCTGCAGCATCCAAATTTCTTTATAGCCACCAAAACCCGATATGAAGATAACTGGGTATCCTTGGCCACGATCCAAAAAATCAAGTTCTACATTATCTGTTGTTCTAAACTTCATAATTTCACCATTTAACCAAAGGTTGAAAGTGTCAGAATTATTATATCAGTGAGTTGA